>WLDR01000063.1 GCA_009704705.1 Actinomycetota bacterium
AGGACATCACCATCGAGAACTCCGATGACGAGGTGTCGTACGTCAAGCTCGGTCGCCTGGCCGAATGGGTAAAAGATCGTGCGATCACGCTCGAGCTCTGTCCCACGTCGAACCTGCAGACCGGTGCGGTGGAGCAGTGGGGAGCGACGCTCGAAGAGCATCCGTTCGACCTGCTCTATCAACTCGATTTCTGCGTGACGGTGAATACCGACAACCGCTTGCAGAGCGGCACGAGCCTCAGTCGGGAGTTGTCATTGCTTGTTGATGCCTTCGGCTACACGCTGAGCGATGTTGAGCAGTTCCAGCAGAATGCGTGTGCCTCTGCGTTTATGCCGGCAGAAGACCGCGACGAGCTCGCCGAGGTGATTTCACAAGGCTTCGAGAACGCGGTCCGCGGTTCGCGCTCATGACTCAACGAGTGCAGACCGTCGAGGATCTCGCACAGCTTGTTGAGGCGCAACGATCGAAACGACCGTTCGTGGTCGCCATCGCCGGTCGCGGAGGTGCCGGCAAGTCGACCGTGGCGCACCAGCTCGCGATGCGTTTGATCGATAGCGCAGTTGTGCCACTTGACGACTTCTTGGTCAAGGCCTCGATGCTCGCTCCCCGAGTCGAGGATCATTTTGATCTTTTGCGCGTCGAACGGGAGGTGCTGATCTCATTCACTCAAGGTCTTCCGTTCAACTACCGACGACTGGATTGGGATACCGGCCTGCTTGTTCCCATCGACGGTGTTATCGATTCCACGCTGATTGTGCTCGAAGGCATTTGCGCTTTCGAGCCACCGCTCGAGGCGTATGTTGACCTCAGCGTGTGGGTGGATACTCCCGCGAACGTTGCGACGGAACGCGGTCGCGAACGCGATGAGGGCACTGAGAATGTGCACCACTGGGACGTCTGGGAGCGCCAGGACACAGATTTTCTCGCTCGGCGCCAACCCGAGCGTCGAGCGAGCGTCGTGATTTCGGGAAGTTAGCTGACCAGCGCTTCGACGGCGGCGGTCAGGCTGTCGAGCCGAACGTGTGCTGAGACGTATCGACCCGACGGGGTGCCGACCTCTTCGCACACGTCGAGATACACCTTGAGTTTGGCCTCGGTGCCACTGGGGCGGAACATCACCCGTGAACCGTCGCTCAACCAGAATGCGAGAACGTCGGCCGTCGGCAGTTGTCCACCCGAGGAACGCTCACCCTGAGCGGTGCGGGAGAGGTCTTCCACGTGGTCCACGGCAACGCCGGCGAGTGCCGTCGGCGGAGTCGCTCGCAGGCTTCGCATGGCTGCCGCGATGCGCTCCCGCGTCGTGCGAATTGCGAATGCGCCACTCACATACGTGCCGAACTGATCGTTGATTTCAGCGAGCCGGTTAGCGATGGTCTTGCCTTCTGCATGCAATTCGCTGGCGAGTGACAGAAGCGCGAGAGCGGCCGAGATGCCGTCTTTGTCGCTCACCGTGTCGGGGTTGACCAAAAAGCCGAGTGCCTCTTCGAACCCGTAGAGCAAGTTAGGTACGCGAGAAATCCATTTGAATCCGGAGAGAGTCCAGGCGAAGTCGTAGCCAAAGTGACGTGCAACCCGCTCGAGCTGAGGAGTCGACACAATCGAGCACGCCAGCGTTCCCGACGGCTCTCCGTTCTTGGCAGCTCGTTCGGCCGCCCACGCGCCGAGTAGAACACCAATCTCGTTTCCGGTGAGGCGTCTGAACCCCGACGTGTAGGCGGTGTCGGGAATCGCCACACCGAGTCGATCAGCGTCGGGATCGTGCGCGAGCACCAGTTGGGCTCCCCGCTCACGAGCGAGTTCGTAGGCGCGGTCGAGTGCACCGTCTTCTTCTGGGTTCGGAAACGGCAGGGTCGGGAATTCGCCGTCGGGGGAATCCTGACTCTCAACTACCGTGAGCATGTTGGTGACATCGAAACCGGCGGTCATCAACACGCGGCGCAACATCGCACTGCCCACGCCGTGCATCGCGGTGTACACGGTGAGCGGTTGGTGGATGGGCTCGGGGACGAGTGCCGCGGTCAGCGCAACGTAGGCGTCGATGACCGATGCGTGGAGGGGTGTGGGAGCACCCCGACGCAGGTCGCGCGTGGGAACAGTTTCCATCGACTCCACCATGTACGCGTGAATTTCGGCGTCGTAGGGAGCCACGAGTTGCCGTCCGTCGTGCGTGCCACCGAGATACACCTTGTAGCCGTTGTCGCCTCGGGGGTTGTGGCTTGCGGTGATCATCACACCCGCGTCGGCGTTGAGGTGGCGCACGGCAAAGGCCAGCACGGGTGTGGGCACAACCGACGCCGTGAGCAGGGTGCGGATGCCCGCTCCCGCGAGCACGTCCGCTGCAATTTGAGCAAACTCCGCCGACTTCGGTCTCGCGTCGTATCCGACAACCACCGTGCGTGTGGGCATCAGGCTGAGGCTGTCGGTTGTCGGTGCGCCGTCGGAAACGGCCGCGTTGACCGCGCGCTTCTCAAACCGATTCACGAATCGCGCGAGCGCGGCACTCGCATGCGCGACGACAATCGAATTCATCCGGTTGGGGCCGGCGCCGATGTGACCGCGAAGGCCCGCCGTGCCGAAGGTGAGGTAACCACCGAACCGGTCTTCGAGGTCGCCTTGTGCGCGGTCGCACGCCTGTGGGTCGTCGCACGTGCGGCAGGCAAGTAGGTCCTTGAGTTCGGTGCGAGTGTCCGCGTCGGCGTCTCTGGCAATCCACTCCCGAACGCGTGCTTCGAGGTCGTCCATCAGAGTTCCTTCGCCACCGCGTCGACGATGTCGGCGAGCAACTTCGCCATGCGCGGTTCGGCGGCCTCTCCGGCTGCGAGCACGGCATCGTGGGTGAGGGGTTCATCGCTGACTCCGGCAGCGTGGTTTGTGATTAGCGCGAGTGCAAGAACGTCAAGCCCCGCTTCTCGAGCGGCGATGCAGTCGATGACCGTAGACATACCGACGAGGTCAGCACCCATGCTGCGTGCCGCGCGAATCTCCGCCGGTGTTTCATACTGTGGACCGCGAAAACCGATGTAGACGCCTTCGTCGAGCGTCGCATCCACCTGCCGAGCAATGTCACGTAGTCGTCGGGAATACGCGTCACCCATGTCGACAAAGTTTGCCCCTTCGACCGGGCTCGTCGCAGTGAAATTGATGTGGTCGCTGATGAGCACCGGTGTGCCCGGTTTCCAATCTGGCCGGATGCCCCCGCTTGCGTTTGTCATGACGAAAGCTTTTGCGCCGCACGCGGCGGCCACGCGCGCACCGTGCGCAACGGCTCGCACACCGCGTCCGTCGTAGAGGTGGCTTCGGGCCCCCAGCAACAGAATGCGCGCGCCCGTGCGACCGCGCACACTGCGGATTGTCGCAACGTGCCCCGGCACGGTTGGCGCGACGAAGCCGGGCAACTCACGGGCCGGAATCTCGTGGGTGACTTCGCCCAGGTGCTCAACTGCAGCCGCCCATCCACTGCCCAACACCAGCGCAATTTCGTGAGTTTCGACCCCGGTAATCGCGCGAATGCGCTCGGCGGCCTCACGAGCAACGTCAATAGGGGACGTTCTCGGGTCGTCGAATGGGTTCGCGCGTGGCATCTTGCCAGAATAGACGCATGGCAAATGAGTTCGAGCGCAAACAACGAGTGGCAATTCTCGGGGGCGGTCCCGGTGGCTACGAAGCGGCACTTGCTGCGGCTCAGCTCGGCTCGGAAGTGTTTCTCATCGAGCGTTCCGGCATCGGCGGTTCGGCGGTGCTCACGGATGTCGTTCCGTCAAAGACTCTGATCGCCACGGCCGAGTTCACGACCACGCTTGAGCGCGCTACCGACCTGGGTGTGCGCTTCTTCACCACGGGTGGCGAGGGAACGCCGCAGAAGCCAACAGTCGTTGTTGACATGGCGGCCGTCAACAAGCGTCTGCTCGGACTTGCCAAAGACACGTCCGACGACATGACGCAACAACTTCGCGAGGCCGGTGTCACGGTTATTCCCGGTCACGGTCGTCTCGATGGCCCGAATGCCGTCATCGCGTCGACCGGTCCGCGGGGCACGGACTTCGACCGCATTGAGGTCGACACCATTATTGTGAGCGTCGGCGCGAGCCCGCGAATTCTCGACACGGCCAAGCCAGACGGCAAGCGCATTTTCACGTGGAACCAGCTCTACACGTTGGCCGAGATCCCCGAGCACCTGATTGTCGTTGGTTCGGGTGTAACCGGTGCCGAGTTCGCGAGTGCGTATCGGGCGCTCGGTTCACAGGTGACGCTCGTCTCGAGTCGTGACCAGGTTCTGCCTGGTGAAGACGCCGATGCGGCGACCCTGTTGCAGAACGTATTCGAGCGCCGCGGAATGACGCTGAAAATGAAAGCTCGTGCCGAGTCAGCCGTGGCGACCGAATCAGGTGTGACGGTGACGCTCGGTGACGGCGAGAAGATCGAAGGCTCGCACTGTCTGATCGCGGTCGGCTCAATTCCCAACACTGCCGGCATCGGCCTCGAAGAAGCCGGCGTCGAACTGACCGAAACTGGTCATATCCGTGTGAATCGAGTGGCCCGCTCGAGTGTGCCCAACATCTACGGTGTCGGTGACTGCTCGAACGTGATGCCGCTCGCGTCGGTTGCCATGATGCAGGGGCGCACGGCGGCGTTTCACGCTCTCGGCGATGCCGTCGATCCGTTTGAGGAGCGCAACGTCGCATCGAACATCTTCACGCAACCGGAGATTGCCACGGTCGGCTGGTCCCAGGCCGAGATCGAGTCCGGAGTGATTCGCGGAACGATTCACAAACTTGAGCTGTCAGCCAACCCGCGCGCGAAAATGCAGGGGATCAGCGAAGGCTTCGTCAAGTTGATCACGACCACAACGTCACGCACGGTCATCGGTGGCGTGATTGTTGCGCCGCGGGCATCCGAACTCATTTTTGCCCTCGCGCTCGCCGTCGAACACCGGCTGACGGTGGACGACGTTGCCCGCGCGTTCGCGGTCTACCCGTCGATTTCGGGTTCGATCGTGGATGCCGCACGCGCGTTGCACAAAGTCGCAATCGAGTAAACCGGTCACGATAGCCTGCCCGGTGCGAACCTACTTCGCCGCAGAGCCGATGATGGCGTCGACGTCGATTTCGACGAGCATGTCGTCGGCAGCAAGTCCGCTTACTTCGACGGCGGTCGCCGCCGGACGAATGTCGCCGAAAATCTCGCCGTGCACGGCACCCACCGCATCGAAGTCACTCATGTGGCGCAGATAGATGCGCGTGCGCACGACATCGGCAAACGAAGAGCCGGCCTGTTCGAGCGCGACAGCAACGCGACGGAAAATCTCGCGTGTCTGTTCTGCCGGGTCAGAACCACCAATCGCGCCATCGGGCGCACCCGCGGTCGTTCCGGCAACGAACACGAAGTCGCCCGCCTTCACCGCGCGGGAGTAGCCGACCGTGGGTTCGTAGACGGAACCCGAGGAGATGAGCGTGCGAGGGTAAGTAGCCATCGGTCGTTTCCTTGATTAGTCGTCGAGGTGAAGCAGTACGTGCCCGTTCGACACGGTCTGGCCAACGGGTGCGTTGATGTTTGACACGGTGCCGTCTTTGTGGGCGGTGACCGGCTGCTCCATCTTCATCGCTTCGAGAACGAGGATGATGTCGCCCTTCGTGACCTTCTGGCCTTCTTCAACAGCGACCTTCACAACCGTGGCCTGCATGGGCGCCTTCACCGCGGCACCCGATGGTCCGGATGCAGCGAGAGCGCTGACCTTGCGCTTCGGTGCTGGGCCGAGGTTGGCGAGATCGCCCGGGCTGTTGCGCAAGAGCTTTGCGGGCAGAGCCACTTCAATGCGCCGACCATCGACCTCGAGTGTGACGTGTTGGCGCTTCGCCTGAGCCCTCGTCTCTTCGGTTTCACCGCTCCACGGCTCAATGTCATTTTCAAATTCAGCCTCAATCCACGATGTGTAGATAGAGAAGGGCTTGTCGCCTTCGGGCGCAAAAGCCGGGTCGACGACAATCTTGCGGTGGAAGGGGAGCACGGTCGGTAGGCCGAGAACCTCGAACTCGTCGAGCGCGCGACGCGAACGCTCGAGGGCTTCCTGGCGCGTGGCGCCGGTGACAACGAGTTTCGCGATCATCGAGTCGAACGATCCGGAGATTTCGTCACCGGCCTGCACGCCCGTGTCGACCCGAACACCGGGGCCGCCGGGTGCGTGGAACACGTGAACCGGGCCGGGTGCCGGCATGAAGTTGCGACCGGCATCTTCGCCGTTGATGCGGAACTCGAACGAGTGACCGGTGATCTCAGGGTCGTTGTAGTCGAGGATGCCACCCTCAGCGATGCGGAATTGCTCGCGCACTAGGTCGATGCCGGTGACCTCTTCGCTGACGGGGTGCTCCACCTGCAAACGCGTGTTCACCTCGAGGAACGAGACCGTGCCGTCTTTTCCGATGAGGAACTCGCACGTGCCGGCGCCCTGGTAGCCGACCTCCTTGAGAATCGCCTTCGACGAGCTGTACAGCATCTCGAGCTGGGCATCCGTCAAGAACGGTGCCGGAGCCTCTTCAACGAGCTTCTGGTGGCGACGCTGCAGTGAGCAGTCGCGAGTGGACACAACAACCACGTTGCCGTGCGCGTCCGCGAGGCACTGCGTCTCAACGTGACGGGGTTGGTCGAGATACTTCTCAACGAAGCACTCGCCGCGACCGAACGCAGCAATCGCTTCACGCGTCGCGGAGTCGAATTGGTCGGCCACCTCTTCGCGGGTTCGAGCAACCTTCAGGCCGCGACCGCCTCCGCCGAAAGCTGCCTTGATAGCAACTGGTAGGCCGACCTTGTCGACAAACTCGAGAACCTCAGCGGCGTCGGAGACGGGGTTGAGCGTGCCCGGGGCAAGAGGTGCACCCACCTTTTCAGCAACGTGACGAGCCGAGACCTTGTCACCGAGTCGTTCAATGGCTTCGGGTGACGGGCCAATCCAGATGATGCCGGCGTCGATGACGGCACGAGCGAAGTCAGCGTTCTCGGCAAGAAATCCGTAGCCCGGGTGAACCGCGTCAGCACCCGATCGACGGGCAACGCTCAGAATCTTGTCGATGACGAGGTAGGTCTCGGCGCTGGTGGTTCCGTTGAGGGCGTAGGCCTCGTCGGCAAGCTTGGCGTGCAAGGCGTCGCGGTCTTGGTCGGCGTAAACGGCGACGGAACCGATGCCGTAATCACGCGCGGCGCGAATGACACGAACGGCAATTTCGCCGCGATTGGCGATGAGGACCTTAGTGATGCGAGGCATGCATGTCAGCCTAGCGAGGGATGCGCACCGCGTGGGCTTGGGCTGAGTCGAGCACGCGCTCACTCCCGCCCGCGGCGCCTTTAGCGGTCGCGATTCCAGAGGTCGGGCCAAAAAACACCCAGTTTGTTTGCCAATCGACGAACCGTTGGCAGGCTCACGCCGATAACAGTGGAGGGGTCACCATCGATTCGCTCGATGAACGGACCACCGAGGGAATCGATCGTGAACGCGCCGGCGACCTGGAGGGGTTCACCCGAGTCGATGTAGGCATCGAGTTCGGCATCCGTGATGTCAGAAGCGAATGTGACACCAGCGACTGCCACCTCGCCTACGGCGTTGATGACGTCGCCACCCGAAACGTGCATGAGCCAGTGCCCGCTAAAGAGCTCGCCGGTGCGACCGCGCTGCGTCAGCCAACGGTCGCGGGCAATGCGCGGTTCGTGTGGCTTTCCGTAGGTCACACCGTCGAGCACGAAGGCGGAGTCGCCACCGAGAACAAGACCGTCGATTTCAGGCGCAATGACGGCCTCTGCTTTGGCGCGCGCAAGCAGCAAAACCATCTCAGCGGGTTCGAGCACATGGCCGCGCTCGAGCTCGGCAGCGGCAACGGCAGCATCCTCATCTACCTGGCTCGGCACCACGACCGGCTCGATGCCGGCCGCGCGCAGGGTCGCCAAACGTGCGGGGGAGGTCGACGCAAGGTAGAGGCGCATGGGATGTCGTGAGTCCTAACCGCGAGGGTGGTGCTGTGAGTGTGGTGCTGTGAGTGTGGGATGCTCGAACATGTGAGCCAACGACCTCGAAACAAGCGCCCAAACGTTATGCGATCGGCAGGGTTTCTCGGAACCGAAGTTGAGCTCGACATTACC
>WLDR01000064.1 GCA_009704705.1 Actinomycetota bacterium
ATCGAGTTCGGTAACCTCGGCCCCGGCGAAACTGTGGCTGTTTCAACGGATATCTCTCTTGCGGTAAATGACGTCGGTCGGTCCTGGGGGGTCGTCGGCGTAAACGCCGACATCGAAGCAAACGGGGTTGCCGTGGCGGTCGCGAGATCGGCGCTCGTCTGGGAGCCCGTTGCGGTGCCCGCTCGCACAAGCGTGGCGACGATTGTGCCATTGGTAGCTCCTGCAAATCCTGATGCGTTTATTGCCACGTCCGAGTTGGAGACGCTTATGCGTCCCGGCGGTCTTCTGGACACTCAGTTGACAGCGGCGAGTGGTGCCTCCGGCGTCGCCGTCGACCCGCGCATCGTGGCGTCTATTGTTCGCGCGGGCGAATCCGCGCCACAATCACTCACGGATTGGCTCGCTCGCTTGCAATCGCTTTCGCAGCCAAGCATTCAGCTTCAGTACGCCGACGCGGACTTCGCTCTCGAAGGGCAGGTTGGTTTTTCGCAGACGGTCGCTTTCGGAGTGGAAGACGTCCCGTCGCTGCGCGATGGGCAGTTGGCCAGCGCCTGGAGTCCCACCATTGCCAACGCGTTTTGGGCTGAGCCGAACACACTGACGTCGCCCTCGCTCGCTGCAGTGAGGGCAGCTCAACCTCGCGGCGGGTCTGCGCCCGTCACTTTGTTTGCGGGTTCACACAACGCCGATGCGGCCGAAGCGACGCACGTAGACCTGTTCACCAGCCCGAGCGAGGCCAGTTTCACGACCGTTGTGGTGAATGACGCGTTTACCGAGAGCCTGCGAGCAGCCGAGTCAGCTGCTACCGAGGAACAATGGTTGCGTTCCAGCGCCGAGATTGGTGCGTATCTGGCCGTGCTCGCGAGCTCGGGCGGAGGTCAACTCGTGGGTGGCTTTTCGCGGGAGCTACTCGCCGAAGAGAGTTATCGAACATCGCAAACGATGAGCTACATTGCGTCTTTGCCGTGGGCGGAGCCAATGTCGATTCTCTCGCCGCTCGAGAGTCCTTCCACGGAAACCACGCTGAAGGAGACACCCGCGTCTGACGCGCGTCTCGTCGGAGGATTGTCTGTTTTTTCGAACTACTCCTCCCTGGTCGACTTCTCCGAAGCGGCGAGCTCTCCCGACTCAGTCCTCGCGGCGGCGAGTCGAGTCAATCTCCCTCTGCTCAGCGTTGCGTGGATCCGCGAACCCGCCCCCTGGTCGGAGGCGCTTGAGTCTCTGACGGCATCCACTCGCGATTACCTCGACACGGTGCGCTTCGGGCTGACCAGCACCATCAACATGGTTGGCGGGCAAGCGTCGATTCCCATCACCATTATCAATGGGCATCCTTTTGACGTCACGGTGGTCGTTCGGGCGGTGCCCTCAAACCCGCGACTCTCTGTGGGCGAAAGTCAACTCGTCACCATTTCGGCCGAATCACAGGGCACCGTTAAGGTTCCCGTCTCTGCCCGCGTCGGCAACGGAAACGTAGATCTCGCGCTGTCGATGTGGACAGAGAGCGGGTACTCGGTTGGCCGCGACGTGCTTGTTCCCGTGCGCGTGCGGGCCGACTGGGAAGGCTTCGGACTCGTGATTATCGCTGTGCTCTTTGTTGGTCTGGTTTCAACCGGTGTGGTGCGCACGCTGCGTCGCAACCGGGCAGTCGTCAAGGAATCTTCGTGATGGCCCGCTCGCTTCGGGGGGCCAGTCTGATCCTCGCGAGCGGAACCCTGGTTTCTCGCCTGCTCGGATTCGTTCGCGCCGTCGTGCTCGCGCAAGCGTTGGGTGTTACGGCGAGCGCCGGTGCTGACGCTTTTGCCGTCGCCAACCAGCTTCCGAACAACATTTATGCCATCGTCGCCGGCGGGGTTTTTTCGGCGACGCTGGTCCCCGCGATCGTAAAGTCTGCGGTGCACGACGACGGTGGGCGAGCGTACGTCAACAAGCTCATGACCGCAGCACTGTCGCTGATGGTGATTACCACCCTGCTGGCAACCGTTCTTGCGCCATTCCTCGTCAACATCTACGCAACGGGATGGTCCCGCGAGCAGCTCGCACTGGCAACGGCTTTCGCTTACATCTGCTTGCCGCAAATTTTCTTCTACGCGCTGTACGCGTTGCTCGGCGAAATCCTTAACGGTCGAAACGTGTTCGGTCCATTTACCTGGGCTCCGGTTGCCAACAACGTGATTGCAATTGCCGGTCTCAGCGTTTTTCTCATTCTCTTCGGCGCCGATTCGACCGGCACGCGGCTCGTCACTGACTGGTCGCCAACTATGGTTTGGATCCTCGCGGGCTCTGCAACACTCGGGGTGGCGGTTCAGTCACTCCTTCTCTTTTTCTTCTGGAAAAAAATCGGGCTCTCCTTCCGCCTGGATTTTGCGTGGCGCGGTGTGGGTCTGGGAGAAACCGGTCGCATGGCGTCATGGACCTTCGGCATGCTCCTGCTCACTCAGGTGGCTGGGCTCGTCGAAACGAATGTGTCCGCGCTCGCATCCGGGGTCGGAGCTTCAGTCTTCGCCCTTCAGACAGCGTGGCTCGTGTTTATGTTGCCCCACTCCGTGATCACCGTTTCGCTCGCAACCGCATACTTCACGCGAATGAGCGCTCACGCCGCCAAGAACGATCACGCCGCGCTTGCCGGCGACGCAGAGGAATCGATACGTCGTGTCGTTCTTTTTATGACCTGGGCCATGGTTGCCCTCGTGAGCGTTGCCATACCGTTCTCGACCCTGTTCGCCACGACCTTTACCGGTGTCACGCAATTGGGTTGGGTGATCGTGGCCACCGCCATTGGGTTGCCCGCGTTCAGCGTGCTCTTCCTCGTTCAACGCGTCTTCTATTCGCTCGGTGATGGGCGCACACCGTTCTTCATCACCCTGTACCAGGCGGTCGTCTTTTCCGCCCTTGTCTTGATGTGCGCCTGGCTTCCGCGCGAGATTCTTGCCGTCGGTGTAGCCAGCACGTTAAGTGCTGTCGGCATCACGCAAACAGTTCTCGCGCTCATTTTGCTTCGCCGACGAATGCCGATGCTCGTCGTTCGGCCACTCATCAAAACGAGCCTGAAGGGGCTGGCCGCCGGCGCCGTCTCGCTCGTCGTCGGAATCGCATCGGCCTCGGTACTCGGGGCTTTCGTGAACGGCGGTTTTGCTGTCTCAAACACGGCGTCCGGGATTCTTTCAACCGCAGTCATCGGGGCGGCTGTGTCGGTCGTCTTTGTCGGAGTGCTCTGGTTGTTGCGAACTCGCGAGCTGAGCGACCTGCTTCCGGCGAATCTCCGTCGAGGCGGAATAAGCGACAAGTAGACTTCGTTACACATGCTGGTGCGGTCCCGCGCTTGCCCTACAGGAGATTCTCGTGCGTCAGCTCATCATCATCGGCTCAGGCCCAGCAGGCTATACCGCGGCCATCTACGCCGCCCGCGCCAACTTCGCCCCGCTGCTCATCGCGAGCTCGGTTGAAGCCGGGGGCGAGCTCATGAATACGACCGAGGTCGAGAACTTTCCGGGCTTTCCCGAAGGAATCATGGGCCCAGATCTCATGGACAAGATGCGCGATCAAGCTATCCGTTTTGGTACCGAGGTCTTGCTCGATGATGTGACAAGCGTTGATTTCCGCTCCGATATCAAGAAAATCTCTACCGGGTCAAGCGGTGACTTCGAAGCACAAGCTGTAATTTTCGCGACCGGATCTGCGTATCGCAAGCTGGGAATTCCGGACGAGGATCGCCTGTCCGGTCACGGGGTTTCGTGGTGCGCAACCTGCGACGGTTTCTTCTTCCGTCAAAAGACCATCGCCGTCGTTGGCGGCGGAGACTCGGCGATGGAGGAGGCTACCTTCCTGACGAAGTTCGCCGACAAAGTCTTCGTTATTCACCGCAAGGACAAACTTCGCGCCTCCAAAATCATGCAGGACCGCGCGATGGCCAACGAGAAGATTGAGTTCATCTGGAACAGCGCGGTGACCGGCATATCCGGTGCGGATGCGCTCACGGGGGTTACCTTGACGAGCACCGTCACTGGCGACACGAGCGAGCTTGCCCTCGATGGCTTGTTCATCGCAATTGGTAACGATCCCCGCACGCACCTTGTGCACGGGCAAATCGACCTGACTCCCGAGGGCACGATTGCCGTTTCGGGGCGCTCGAGCCGAACAAATCTTGCCGGCATCTTCGCCGCTGGTGACGTCATTGACCCCACCTACCGTCAAGCGGTGACGGCCGCGGCCAGTGGTACCGTTGCTGCACTTGACGCTGAACATTTCCTGTCGGCTTTGGCCGACGCCCACAAGTAACGAATCCCAATTCAAGGAGTACTCATGTCCGCAGCACGTAGTGTCACCGACGCCAGTTTTGACGCCGAAGTTCTCAAGAGCAGCAAGCCAGTGCTCGTTGATTTTTGGGCCGAGTGGTGTGGCCCGTGTCGCGCCGTTGGTCCCGTTCTCGACCAGATCCTGAGCGAAAATGGCGAGAAGCTCGACATTGTCAAGCTCAATGTTGACGAGAACCCCCAGACGGCGATGACGTACAAGATCACGTCGATTCCGGCAATGATCGTGTTCCAGAACGGCGAAGCAGTGAAGACCATCGTCGGAGCTAAGCCGAAGCCGGCACTGGAGCACGACCTCGCCGCATTTATCGCCTAATTCTCGGCGGCACAGCTCGTCACTTTGTCGACGAGTTGTCGCGATTAAGTGGGTCGGAGCATGCCCTCTACGATTAGGACATGACCAGCTCGACGCCCAACTCCGGAGCGATCAATCTCGATCCGTGGTTCGGTCATTACGCTGAACGCGCGAGTGGTCTGAGCGCATCCGAAGTGAGAGCGTTGTTCGCCGTCGCATCCCGTCCTGAAGTTGTTTCGTTGGCCGGTGGAATGCCTTTCGTTCGGGCTCTCCCCCAAGATTTGGTTTCCGACGCACTCGATCGGGTCATGCGCGATTCCGGACCGACCGCCTTGCAGTACGGCTCCGGCCAAGGAGTACCAGCCTTACGCGAACAAATTCTCGAAATCATGGCTCTCGAAGGAATCTCTGCCAGCTCCGACGACGTCGTGGTGACGACCGGCAGTCAGCAAGCACTGGACCTCGTCGCAAAGCTTTTCATTGACCCGGGTGATGTGATTCTGGCCGAAGCGCCCAGTTACGTCGGCGCCATCGGGGTATTCCGCTCATATCAGGCGACCATGGTTCACCTAGAAACTGACGCTGACGGGCTCGTTCCGGAGGCCCTGGCCGAAGGCATTCGACGAATCCGGGCCGATGGTCGCACGATCAAGTTCCTGTATACGATTCCCAACTTTCACAATCCCGCTGGCGTTACCCTGAGTGCCGAACGTCGCCCAGAAATCGTTCGAATTTGTGCGGAAGCGGGCGTCTTGATTTTGGAAGACAACCCCTACGGCCTGCTCCACTTCGACGAGCCGGTTCCCGACGCACTCCGCTCTCTGAATCCCGACGGCATCATCTACCTCGGCAGCTTCTCCAAGACACTCGCTCCTGGCTTTCGAGTTGGGTGGGCGCTGGCGCCACATGCCATTCGTGAGAAACTCGTTCTCGCGGCCGAAGCTGCCATTCTCTGCCCCAGCTCGTTCAGCCAACTCGTTATCTCGCAATACCTTGCCACGGCGGATTGGAAGGCCCAGATCAACGAGTTCCGGGGCGTCTACCGAGATCGTCGTGACGCTATGCTCGACGCGCTCGGCGAACACCTGCCCGACCTTTCGTGGAATGTGCCCAATGGTGGCTTCTATATCTGGGTCACGCTTCCGGATGACCTCGACTCGAAGGCCATGCTTCCCCGTGCCGTAACGGAGCTCGTCGCGTATACCCCCGGCACAGCGTTCTTCGCAGACGGCAACGGTCGACACAACATGCGCCTGTCCTTTTGTTATCCCCCACCAGAGGCAATCCGGCTTGGCATTCGTCGACTGGCCACCGTGATCGCTGGTGAGCGCGATCTGCTTGAAACGTTCGCGGGCACGGGGCGGCTCACGCCAAACGGTTCCGGCGATAGCGTCACCGCTCCTCCACCCGACCTCAGCTAGAACGGACTCCCTTAGATGTCACTCCCTCTCACGATTGCGATTCTCTCTGGCGGCATCTCGCATGAACGCGAGATTTCTCTTCGCACGGGTCGCCGGGTAGCGGATGCGCTCTCTGACCGAGGTCACAGCATCACGTTGCTAGATCCCGATGCCGACCTCTTCTCGCGGCTCGATGCTCTTGAGCCCGATGTTGTGTGGCCCGCATTGCATGGGTCCAGCGGAGAGGACGGGGCGTTGCTCGGTCTTCTCGCCGCGCGGGGCATGGCATATGTTGGACCCGCGCCTTCGGCCGCCCGTCTCGCCTGGTCGAAGCCCGTTGCGAAAACCCTGGTCGAGCGGGCTGGCGTTACTAGCGCGGAATCGCTGACCGTGACGCGTGAAGCCTTCCGCGAGCTCGGGGCCGCGAACGTGCTGTCTCTCGTGATTCGAGCCCTCGGCACGCATGTTGTGGTCAAACCGTCTCAGGGCGGTTCAGCTCAGGGCGTCACCATCGTCAATGATGCGGATGCGCTGCCTCGAGCCATGGTGGACGCGTTCACATACCACGACGTTGTCATTGTCGAAAAGTTTGTTTCCGGAACCGAGGTCTCTGCGACGGTCATTGATACGGGCGATGGCCCTCGCGTGTTACCTCTTGTCGAGATTGTTCCCCTCACGGGCACGTACAGCTTCGAAGCGAGATACACCGCCGGTGAGACGACCTTCTTCGCGCCAGCCCGACTTGCTGAATCGGAGCTTCGCTCGGCAGAAGCGGCCGCGCTGACTGCGCACACTGCTCTTGGCCTTGATTACATGAGTCGGATCGATCTGATTGTGGATGAGCGCGGAACTGCTCACTTCCTCGAGGCAAACACGCTGCCCGGCCTCACCGAGACGTCGAGTGCACCCCTTGCAATTGAGGCAGCTGGTTTTGAGTCCGGTGAGCTCTACGAGCAGCTCGCGCTTCGCGCGGCACACAACACCGTCACGGGCTGACGCCCGAGGCTCGTCTCGGTTACTGACCGAAACCTTTTTCGCCCAGCTCTTCCAGAATGCGATTGAGGTCCTCAACGCTCGCGAACTCGATGCCAATCAAACCTTTTTTGGATGACAACGAGATCTTGACGCGGGTATTCAATCGGTCACCGAGGCGGTCCGCGATGTCGTTGAGCATCGCGGTGCGAGCCCCCGCCTGCGGCTTCTTCGGTTGGGTCTTCTTCTCCGGCGCCATGCCCGCGAGCGCTTCGGCGGCCCGAACAGAAAGCTCCTCGTTAACTATCTTGTCTGCCAGTTTGGCCATGGCATCGTTGTCGCCAACAGACAAGATTGCCCGCGCGTGCCCCGCGGTCAGAACGCCCGCGGCGACCCGCTTCTGAACAACCGGCGGTAACTTCAGGAGTCGCAGGGTGTTACTGATTTGCGGGCGCGAGCGCCCGATGCGCGCGGCCAACTCCTCTTGGGTGCAGCCAAAGTCTGCGAGAAGCTGCTGGTATGCGGATGCCTCCTCGAGCGGGTTCAACTGAGCGCGGTGCAGGTTTTCGAGCAGAGCATCCCGCAACATGTCATCGTCGGCGGTTTCTTTGATGATCGCGGGGATACTCTCAAGCCCCGCGATTCGTGATGCCCGGAGTCGGCGCTCGCCCATGATGAGCTCATAGGTCTTCTTGCCCGGCATGGGCCGTACAACGACCGGTTGAAGGATGCCGATCTCCTTGATGCTGTGCACCAACTCTGCGAGGTCTTGCTCGTCAAAAACCTTGCGCGGCTGTTGTGGGTTAGGAACAATCTCGGTTGGCTTCAAGTAGGCCAGGCGAGCGCCCGGAACAGCGACCAGCTCTGTGTCGTTTGACCCTGCCGTTGCCCCGCCCTTCGCGTCGGTCCTCGTTCCTTGGCCGGGCGAGAACAGCGCGTCGACTGTTCGGCTAGTTGTCTCCGGCGCTCCGGGAATGAGTGCGCCGATTCCTCGACCCAGCCCAGTTCGTTTGGTTGCCATTAGGACCTCCCGGTCGTTGCCGCATGGCGATTTGCCATTTCGTGAGCCGCCTCGAGGTACGACACAGCCCCGATTGATTGTGGGTCGTACGTCAAAATCGTCTGTCCATAACTCGG
>WLDR01000065.1 GCA_009704705.1 Actinomycetota bacterium
CGACGCCCTTCGCCCAGACGGAGAAGAAATCTTGTCGTTGCGTTGGTTTAGCCGGGATGAGATCCGCGGGTCGCTCGACGACATCGTGTTGCCCGGGCGCACGTCTATCGCTCGGTCGCTTCTGGAGCATTGGCTTGGTGAACCCATCGACCAAGATGCCGTGTGGATCGGTCAACGCTAGTAATCGCGCGACATGAACGACGACGATTTGGTGAACGACGTGGCTGCCACGCAGCGTGATGGCATCTTGAGTGGGCTCGATGAAGCGCAGCTCGAAGCCGCGCGCGCACTTCGCGGACCGGTCTGCATTCTCGCCGGCGCCGGAACGGGCAAGACGCGGACAATCACGCAACGGATTGCATTTGGCATCAGCACCGGTGCGTACGCTCCGGAGCGCGTCATGGCACTCACATTCACGACGCGGGCGGCCGGCGAAATGAAGACTCGACTTCGCCAACTGAATGTGGGTGATGTGGCCTCGACAACATTTCACGCGGCGGCGTGGCGTCAGCTTCGGCACTTCTGGCCTCAGGTCATTGGCGGAGACACCCCCGACATCATGAAGGGCAAATCGCAACTCTTGAGCGAGGTGTCACGCAAGGTTGGTTTGCGTGCTGACAAAGGCGTCTTGCGTGACATCGCCGCCGATATTGAGTGGCGCAAGGTTTCGAACTTGACGCTCGAGAATTACGCCGAAGTTGTTTCGCAACGCCCACGCATCGGGGGAGTCTCCACCGAACAGCTCATGTCGGTTCACGCTGAATTCGAGCGAGTGAAGGATGAGCGCCGACTCATCGATTTCGAAGACGTGCTTCTGCTGACCGCAGGTTTGCTCGCCACCGAAGAAGCGGCCTTGATGGAAGTGCGAGAACGCTACCGATTCTTTGTTGTCGACGAATACCAGGATGTATCGCCCCTGCAACACAATCTTTTGTCGCTGTGGCTCGGTGATCGACGTGATATCTGTGTCGTGGGGGATGCGAGCCAAACGATCTACTCGTTCACGGGCGCCTCCAGTCGTTACCTGCTCGAATTTCCCTCGACATTCCCTGATGCGCGCGTCGTTCGACTCGAAACGAGTTATCGATCGACAGCTCCCATCGTGGGCGTGGCCAATCACATCATGCGCGATCGGGCAGGGGCCATTTCACTGTCAACGACAAAAGTTGCGGGCGACCCGCCCGCAATTCGGGCCTACGCGGATGACGTCGCCGAAGCGCGAGACGTGGCCAGCAAGATTGTCTCCGAGATGGCGCGTGGAACACAGGCGAAAGACATCGCTGTTCTGTATCGAACCAATTCGCAGAGTGCCGTGCTCGAAACGGCCCTTGCCGAACTGGGAGTGAACTACCAGGTGTCGGGTGAGACCCGCTTCTTTGACATGCCCGAAGTGAAGAAGGCAATCATGTCGCTGCGTGGCGCGTCTGTTTCTGCAACAACCGACCCACTCTTCAAGTCGGTGAGCGACGTCATGCGCTCGCTGGGCTGGACCCTCGAGCCACCGGCCGAAACGGGATCCATTCGGTCGCGCTGGGAAGCGTTCAACGCCATTGTTTTACTCGCCGACCAAGCTCCGGAGGGCACGTCACTTCGCGACTTCTCAAGCGAATTGCTTGCGCGACAGGAGGCACGCCACGAGCCGACAATGGACGCCGTGACTCTCTCGACAATCCATTCCGCCAAAGGCCTCGAATGGGCCAGCGTCTATGTGGTCGGGCTCGCCGAGGGGTCGCTCCCAATCTGGTACGCCACGAGCGAAGAGGCCATCAATGAGGAACGACGAGTTCTCTATGTCGCCGTCACGCGCGCTGAGAATCGACTGTCGCTGTCGTGGGCTGCGGGCTCCGGCTCTCACGCCGCGACGCGAGTGCAATCACGTTTTCTTGCAGAGACCGGCATTGGCAGTCGGGGTGAAACTCGCTAACCGACTGCGAGACACCGAGATCGCTCGCCCGAATACGTGTTCGTGTGGCGCACCGAAGTGGTTGTTCGCGGTCGAGCAACATGCGGCTGACCTCCGTAGCAACCGCGCCGCGCAACATCGCGGTTGACGGCGGATGCGGACGATGAACCAACTGGGAGGCGATGGCGACCCAGCTCGCGTCGGCGTCGCGCTGGTGAAGGTCGAGACAGTGCGCGCACGGTATTCGTCCCGGCACAACAAGCGGCCCAACAGTTGCGCCCTCTTCGTCGAACGTCACGAGCAGGTGAGGAATGTCGCGCCGTAACCAGCGCCCCGCCATCTCGCCAGAAACCAGGTAACTCTCAACAATCACGGCGAGGGTTTCCTGCGCGGGGATGCCCGTGCCGGCCGGCACGTCAGTATCGTCATGAACGTTCGGCAGAACGTGTCGAATCTCTCCCCGCCCCGGCCCATTGCCTGCGATCGTGACGGCGCATGACGCGAGTGCGGGTTCGAGTGTCGAGTCAAGAGCGGGTTCGAGTGCGGCAAGAAAGGCATCGGCATCGTCTCGCGACAGACCACGCTGCCGAGCGAGAGCGTCATACGTGACCCGACTCAGCCCGTCGAAGAGGGCGGTCAACAATCGTTCATGTGACGGCGATACCACCGTCAAGATCACGACGGGTGCGATGCTTCCCAGCTGGCATGACGTCGGCGTGCGCCAGACCAGAGGCAGGTGAGGTTTGATTCGTAACATGCGAGGAGGATGCGCGATGCCGCCTCACGCTGCGCTTACGCATCCACAGCTCTAGGAATCGTTCGTCGACTCGTTTGGTTCGTCGCGCAACAGGTCTGCGAGTGCTCGGTCGATGTCGTCTTGAATGGGTGCCTCGCCTCGCGATTGAGCGACGAGTCGTGCGACAAAGGAATCTGGCGCTGAGACGTCGTCGCTCGAGGGCATCGCATCAGGGTGAGACCACAACGCATCGCGCGCCGATGCGCCGATGGCCGTTGTGACCGCACGCCACATCGCCGACGCCTCACGAAGACGGCGAGGCCGCAGTTCGAGTCCGACGAGAGCGGCAAATGCCGACTCGGCCGGGCCTCCGCTGGCGCGGCGCCGGCGCATCGTTTCGGCAAGGGCGTTCGATCGAGGAAGACGACGGGTAGCGTCTTCGGTCACGACGTCGACCCACCCCTCGATGAGTGCCAGCTGAGTTTCGATGCGCTCGAGTGCACGCTTCTGTTCATCGCTCCTCGGCGGAATCAGTCGCCCGTCAGTGAGGGCGCTGCGCAGTTCATCGGGGCGCGAGGGGTCGAAGTTTTCCATGAGCGATTCGAGTGGCCCGGCATCGATGTGTATTCCCTGCGCGTACGCAGTAAGTGCCGATTGAAGGTCGAGAGGCAACCATCGGGCGTGGTGAAAGAGTCGGGCGTGGGCCAATTCGCGAATGGCGATGTAGAGCTGAACCTCTTGCTCCGCAACATCAAGCCCCGTGCTGAGTGCCGTCACGTTTTGCGGCAGAACTCCGGCTCGACCATCCGGAAGCAGTGCGACGCCGATGTCACCGCCCGACAGCACTTCAGCTGACAGTTGACCCACCACGTGACCTAACTGCATTGCAAAGAGCGTGCTACCGACCGATTGCACCATTGCGGATGCGCTGCCGAGCGTCGACTTCATGTCCTCGGGTGTTTGCGACTCCAGCATCGTTCCCATGGCGCCGCTGATACTCGAGGCCACCGGCTCACTCAATGCGCGCCACACGTCCATCGTGGCTCGCACCCATTCCCGACGAGTCAGGAGCATGGGGGGCGCCTGCAGTGCACTGACGTCGGTGACCTCGCTCAGCCACAAGTCCGCGAGATCGAAAGCTTGGTCATAGGCGGCCCGCGTCGCGTCGGTCACCGAAGCGTCATCACGTCCCGCGGCCGCAACGGCCTGATCGAGCGACAGCTTTGCCGTGGCTTCGACAGACGACGGGTTAGACAGAGCCGACTGCAACTGGCTCAGCAGTGCACGAAGCGCGGCCGGGTCACTCGGGAGTCCCGCCACGCCAGCGAGTGCCGCGGGATCAATTTCTCCGTTGCCCGCCAAAAACTGAGCGAAAAGATCCCGAAACTCGTCATCGGGTGTCGGGTCAGAAGAGGAGGGGGACTCGTCGTTCATGATGTTCACCGGGCTCTCAGGTCGTATTCATTACGGTAGCCGTAGAACACTCAACGATTGCCCCTAGGCTCAAGTTTGGCTTGCGCTAGGCGCGAACAGAACGAATCCTCACATCGACAGGTAACAACGTGACGCTCTACACGACGGACAACGACGGGCTCCCCGTGGAACGCCAGCGCCCGAAGGCCACCCCGGCCCAGCGCAAGTGGCGCTGGGGTTCATCCCTCGTCGCCGCAGCCGTCATTTTGACGGTCGCGCTCACCGCAACACCCGCCCCGTACGTCATCGAACGACCAGGGCCGACCTTCGACACGCTCGGAACCGTGAGTATCGATGATCCTGACACCGAAAAGAAGCAAAAGGTCTTTCTCATTTCGATCGACGGGGCAACGACGTACCCCACCACGGGCAAGTTGAACTTGCTCACCGTATACGTCACGGGTTCTCCTGACTCAATGCTGAGTTGGGGAGACGTCATCGTCTCCTGGTTCGACGAGTCACGGGCCGTCTTGCCGATGGACGCAATCTTCCCGCCGGATGAAGACTCCGACGAACGCAAAGAGCAAGACACCGCATTGATGGTCAATTCCCAACAAGACGCCATCGCCGCGGCACTCACCCACGAGGGGTATGACGTTGTGCGCGGCATTACGGTTGCGGGATTCGCCGACGAGAGCCCCGCCAAAGACGTTCTTCGCGTTGACGACATCATTCAAACGGTGAATGGCATCAGACCGACGTCAGTTCAGCAGCTCCGCGATCTCATCGCCGAGGTCGGCGCCGGAAACGTGATGTCCGCTCAGATTCTGCGTGATGACTCACCAATGGATGTTCTGCTCACGCCGTATGCGAACGACGAAGGGGATGTCGTTCTCGGTATTGGTGCTGGTGTTGCATTCGATTTTCCTTTCGACGTGACGATCCGCCTAGACGACGTCGGTGGGCCGAGCGCGGGAATGATGTTCGCGCTGGGCATCATCGACAAGCTCACCCCCGGCGACATCACGAGCGGGCTGAATATTTCGGGCACCGGCACGATTGACCCCGACGGCAATGTCGGACCCATTGGCGGCATCCGCCAGAAACTTTTTGGCGCGCAGGGGATTGGCTCCCCCTTCTTCTTGGCCCCGGCCGACAACTGCGACCAAGTCGTGGGGCACATCCCCGATGGCCTGGCTGTGTTTGCGGTGAGCACGCTGGATGAGGCGCTCAACGTGCTCGACTTTCTGTCGGACCACACCGATGCCACGTCTGCCCTGGCCGCCGCTGAAGAGAATGACATTCGAACCTGCGATGTCGTCGCTGCATCTGCCAGCGAGTAGCCCGATTGAGTACCCTTAACCCCACGACCACGAACACCAACCGAGAACAGTGAGATCTTTGTGACGAACGTTACCGAACGACCACAGTTGTTTCGCAGGGCCCCAATCGTTGTAGCACTGGCCGTGCTCGCGGTGATTATCATCGCGTTCTTTGCTTTTGCCAGCGTTTACGCCGACGTGTTGTGGTACCAGCAGGTTGGGTTCGTTGGCATCCTGATGACGGAATGGATCGCCGGTGGCGCGTTCTTCATCGGCGGGTTCGTTGCGATGGCCGTTCCGGTGTGGATCAGCATTGCGGCTGCCTATCGCCTGCGTCCGGTCTATGTTCGCCTCAATGCGCAGGTCGACCGCTATCGGCAAGTCGTGGAGCCGCTGCGTCGCGTATTGACCTGGGCTTTGCCCGCAGTGTTCGGCCTCATGGCGGGTCTCACGACCGTCAGCAATTGGCAGACGGCCCTGCTCTGGTACAACAGCACGCCGTCGGGCACGACAGATCCACAGTTTGGCCTGGATGTGTCGTTCTACATGTTCGAGCTTCCGTTCTATCAGGCCGCTGTCGCGTTCTTCTCGGCCGTTGTCTTGCTCTGTCTTCTCGTTGGTCTCGTGACCAATTACCTTTACGGGTCGATTGCACTCGCTCGGCGCGAACTTCGCGTGGCGAAGGCGGCCCGAGTGCAGATTGCCATCACCGCATCGCTCTACTTGGCGCTGCAGGCCGTGAGCATCTGGCTCGACCAGTACGCGACCGTGTTCAACGCCTCAGGTTTGCTCACGGGAGCTTCGTACACCGCGGTCAACGCGACGATTCCCGCCCTGCAAATCATCTCGGCCATTGCCGCGCTTGTCGCGTTGCTCTTCTTGGTCACGGCATTCACCGGGCGCTGGCGCATCCCGTTCGTCGGTACCGCGCTGCTCATCGTGTCGAGCCTGATCTTGGGTCTCGCGTATCCGTGGATCATGCAGCGCTTCATCGTTGACCCCAGCGAGCGAAGCCTGGAGGCGCCGTACATTGCGCGCAACATCGACTTGACTCGTCAGGCCTATGGTGTTTCAGATCTGGAAGCCATTCCTTACAACGCAGTCACGGATGTCGCGCCCGGCGCCTTGCGCGCCGACGCCGAGACAACGGCGAGCATCCGCATTATCGACCCCGACCTCGTCAGTGCGTCGTTTGCCCAGCTCGAACAGTTCAAGCAGTACTACGCGTTCACCCCTAACTTGGATGTGGATCGATATGACATCGACGGCACGCCGCAGGACTCGGTCGTCGCGGTTCGAGAGTTGAACCAGGCCGGAATCGGAGACTCACAATCGTGGTACAACAACACGGTTGTCTACACCCACGGTTACGGACTCGTTGCCGCCTTTGGAACGCAACGCACAGTGGAAGGTCAGCCCGTGTTCCTTGAGGCGGGAATCCCCTCGACCGGTGACCTCGGTGAGTTTGAGCCACGCGTCTACTTTGGTGAGAACTCGCCGATTTATTCGATTGTGGGCGGACCTGACGGCACTAGCCCGGTGGAGCTCGACTACCCGTCATCGTCGACAGCCGAAGGACAGGCCTATACGACGTTTGCCGGAGACGGTGGGCCAAAACTCGACAACGCTTTCACGCGATTGATCTACGCTCTGAAATTCCAGAGTGAACAGATCATCCTGTCGGACGCAGTCAACAATGATTCGCAGATTCTCTACGACCGCAACCCGCTCACGCGCGTTGCCAAGGTTGCTCCGTACTTGACGTTGGACCGCGATCCGTACCCGAGTGTCGTTGACGGCCGCATCGTGTGGATTGTGGATGGCTACACGACAAGCAACAACTACCCGTACTCACGCACGGAAAGCCTGTCTGCGGTCACGTCGGATCAGCAGGCAGCAACCGGCGTATTTGCTCTCGACAACATCAACTACATCCGAAACTCTGTCAAGGCCACCGTCGATGCGTATGACGGCAGCGTCACGCTCTACGCGTGGGATGAAGAAGACACGGTTCTTCAGACGTGGCAGAAGGTGTATCCGACAAACCTCAAACCCATCTCTGAGATGAGCGGTGAGTTGATGAGCCACGTTCGCTACCCAACCGACCTGTTCAAGGCGCAGCGAGCAATTCTGGGTCAGTATCACGTCACCGACCCGGGTTCGTTCTATTCGCGCGACGATGCCTGGATCACGCCGACTGACCCCACTGCCGGGGCCGACACGACGCGGTTCCAGTCGCCGTACTACCTGACGATGAAGGTTCCGGGGGCAGAGAATCCCGCATTCTCGATTTATTCGACCTTCATTCCCGATGCGACTGGCACATCGAGCCGTAACGTGCTCACCGGGTACCTGGTTGCTGACTCGGACGCGGGCTCCGAAGCGGGCAAGCCTGACGCGGACTACGGAAAGCTGAGACTGCTCACACTTCCGAAGGACATTACGGTTCCTGGCCCCGGTCAGGTGCAGAACAACTTCAACGCCGACCCGGATGTTTCGAAAGAGCTGAACTTGCTCAGTCAGGGTTCGACGAACGTCTTGAAGGGAAACCTGCTGACCCTGCCGGTTGGCGGAGGACTGCTCTACGTGCAACCGGTCTACGTTCAGTC
>WLDR01000066.1 GCA_009704705.1 Actinomycetota bacterium
CCGTCATTCAGGACAGTGACGCCGTGAACGCCGCTGAAATCGATGTCTCCGGCGCACCAGACGACATCGCTGCACGCATCATGAGTGTTTCCGCCTTGGGCGCTCGCCCACATGTTGTGCTTCGACCGGGAATGCAATCGGCGGACGGGTATCGCCACGCCGTCTCTAGTGCGGTCACACGCATCGCAGCTGGCGAGGCCAGCAAGGTCGTGCTCGCGCGCGATCTCGTCGGAACCATCAACGGTGAGTCAGATCTGCGTCCTGTCATCATCGACTTGGCCCAGGGGTATCCCGACTGCTGGACTTTCTCGATTGACGGGCTCATCGGCGCGAGCCCAGAAACACTCGTGGCGGTCGCCGCCACAACGGTGGATGCTCGCGTACTGGCTGGAACGGCCGCTCGTGGAAGTGACCCACAACATGACCTCGACGCGGCAACCATGCTAGCGACCAGCACAAAAGATATCGACGAACACGCATTTGCCGTGCGATCGGTCGTCGACGCGCTCACGCCGCTCACCACCACCTTGCGAACAAGCGAAGCTTTCACCCTGAAGTTGCCAAATGTGTGGCACATCGCAACCGACGTTTCGGGATCGTTGGCCGACGGAACGTCGTCGCTTGACTTGGTCGGGGCGTTGCACCCGACCGCTGCCGTTGCCGGAACACCAACGAGCACCGCTCTGGGAATCATTGGTGAACTCGAACCGTTCGACCGCGGTCGCTACGCGGGTGCCGTGGGATGGGTCGGCGCAAACGGTGACGGCGAGTGGGGTGTCGCCCTGCGATGCATGCAGGTCGAAAGCCTCGCCGACGGAACACGTGACGTCACGGCGCACGCGGGAGCGGGAATCGTTGTCGACTCTCGCGCTGACAGCGAGCTCATCGAAACGACGATGAAATTTCGCCCGATTGTTGATGCCCTGAGTTCGGCGCGAGACTGAATCGCGTTCGTCGCCCTAACGCGCGAGACGAACCTCCACGAGTTCAGGTTCGTCGCCAGCTCCGGTCAGCGCCCGCTCGAGGTCGCCCATCGTGTCGGCGCGAACATAGCGCCAGCCATACGCTGCCGCGAGTTGCTCGAACGACGCGTCGTGAGAGGTGAACATCACCCGATCAAATGCGTTCGGGTCGGCTGAGTCTGCCACCTCGAGTTGGTCAAAAATGGAACCGCCGCCGTCATTGCCCACGATGACCTGAACTCGAGGCCGAACGTCGCCTCGAGGAATGAGCATTGACCCAGCATCGTGCAGCGCGGCAACATCGCCGAGAACAACGCGTGTGAGTGCGGGTGCCGCGGCTAGGGCGATGCCCATTCCGGTGCCGATGTTGCCATCGATTCCCGAGAGGCCGCGGTTGGCATGAACCGTGATCTTCTTGCCCGGCAGTGTTGAGTCAGCGACACGAATCAGCCTGGATGCCCCGAAGACAAGACGATCGTGTGGCCACGTTGCGCGCCACACCGCATCCACGAGCAGCTCGCGCGTCACTTCGGCGCGCGACGCCGCAAGTTCACCGTCAACGAAAAGCCGCTGGTCTTTCGGGTTCGCTGACCTCGCCGTGTCGACGTTGGGCGCGCGCACGGCAGCGCTTGTTTCCGCGAGTTGTGCAGCGCGTTTCTCGCTCACGTCACGGTCGAATCGTCGCCACCGATTCAAGACGTCGGTCTCGTTCGGGCCAGGACTATTCGGCCCGGAATCCTTCGGGCCGGAATCGTTCGGGCCGGAATCGTTCGAATTGCTGCCGGCGGCGAGCATCACTCGATCGTCGGGTCGCACGTGAATCGTCTCGACGTCGGGGCGCTGAATAAGTTGAGGTATCTGCCGAGTGAGGGTCGGATGCCCGAACACGATGACCCGGCCAATCTCATCTGCCAACTCCGGCGTGCTGAGCGCCTCCCGATAGTTGACGATGAGATTTCGCCCGAATCGTGCACCGCTCGATACCTCGGCGATGAGCGGCCAGCCACCCTCAAAAGCGAGTGCTTCTGCTCGGTCTCCGGCATCTGCGCCGGCAACGACAACAGTGAGTAGCCCTCGGGTGAGTTCGATGTTCACGCCAGCGTGATTGCCTTCTGCGGAATCGGCATCCTCGACTCGAGCCGCATCGCGCGCCTTTTCGGCCGCCTGGTCAGCCATGTGCAACACGTCGTCATCAATAGGGCTCGATAGTGGCTCAATGAATTGCAGGTTGACGTGTGCCGGACCGGACTGAGCGTGTTGCCACGCCGTCGTCGCCAGCACAATGACCTGCCCTGACGTCTCCGGCTCCTGCGAGACGACTTGCGACACAACGACGTCGGATTCCCACGAGACAAACTCGCCGAACATCCCGGGCTGAATCGTCACCTGATTTGCACCCGTGCCCCGCATCGCAGCGGGGCGATCGGCGGTCAGCAGCATCATGGGCACGTGCGCGTGATGTGCCTCGACGACGGCCGGCAACAGGTTTGCAACGGCACTCCCCGAAGTGGTGATGACCGGAGCCGGAACGCCTGATTCAACTGCGATGCCGAGGGCCAGGAATGCTGCGGCCCGTTCGTCCATGCGCACGTGCACCCTCAGGTCTCCACGTTGCGCAAGTGCGACTGCCGTGAGGGCAAGCGCCTGAGACCGTGACCCGGGGCACACGATGATGTCGGTGACGCCGAGCCCAACGAGCGAACCCAGGAATTCAGCCGCGAAGCGCGTTGCCGCGACCGTTGTCATGACTTGTCGGTCTCGTCTTTCGGCTTCTTGATGTTCAAGTTGCGAAGGAATTCAGGATTGTCATCCGGCGCGACAGGGCCTCGGCGGCGACCACCGTTCGACCCTCCCGCTCCACGGGGACCTCGGCCTACCAAGAACCACAGCACAGCGCCCACGATGGGAACAACGACGATGATGACCAGCCATGCGGCCTTGGGAACGCCACGCACGCGGAGGCGGTCAAAGAAGATGGCGTCGACAAAAGCGAAAACCATGAGCGCAACAGAGATGATTGCGGCGATGACGAGAAGGCGAGTCATGCTTCGAGTCTACGAGCGAGTCGGCACAGTGCCGTCGATTACGATTGAAGCGTGAAGAGCGCTGAGCACACCAAATCCAAAACCAGTCCGTGGGTTGGATTTGTCGTGTGGCGCATCCTGTTCTTTGTGATTCCCTTCGCGGGCCTCCTGCCCCTCGCTCTCAGCACGAACATGGACCCGTTTCTGGCCGGACTGATCTCTGCCGCCATGGCCTCACTGCTCGCTCTCGCCCTGTCTTTCTTGGTGCTCAGCGGTCGCCGTCAAGCAGTCGCCAACCAATTGGCCGCAGCTCGAGTTGCAAAGCACCAGAAGAATGTCGATGAGTCTCACGAAGATGACGTCCTCGACGCCTCGTCGCGGTAAAGCTACAAACTAGACCGGGATGGGCCTCACGATCGAGGCCTGCTTGGCGGTGATTGTTCCCGGGTACGACTCAAAAGCCAGCGCGCGCTCGGCGGATTCTTCATAAATCTTTTCGGCAGCTAGAAACTCGTCTTCGGCACCTTCGTGGCTCACAACCCAGAAGAATAAGTTCTCGCGCGAGTCAACGAACGCCGATTCGGGATGAAAACCGTGCGCTGTGCGAGCCGTCACCAGCGGTCCGCTGAACCACTCAACAAACGCATCCATGGCGCCGGGCTGTATCTCGTAGCGACGAAGTTGCGTCGTTTTCATGGGTGGCTCCTCACGGCCTATCGAAACTAGATGACAAACGCAAGGCCGAGCAGAATCGCGTACGCAACGGCCGCCAGGCTCGTCAAGCGAAGAGCAAGGATGTACTCGCGCGCCGACTGGGCTGTTGCCGTGATCAGGCACGCAGGGCCCACCATGAGCAACACGAAGAACGTGAGCCACGCGTTCGGGTAGAGAATCGCGATGAGACCCGACACGACAAACGGTAGCAACGAGAACTTCATGAAGAACGCAATTGCCCACTTCTTGCCAATGCGCACGGCGAGCGTCTTTTTGTTCACGAGTCGGTCAGTTTCGATATCCCGGATGTTGTTCACCATGAGCACGGCACACGCGAAGAGCCCCGATCCCACGCCAGCGGCGAGTGACTCGAGCGTGAAAACTCTCGATTGCACGAACGCCGTGCCGACGGTGGCGACGAGCCCGAAGAATATGAATACGAAGAGCTCGCCAAACCCGGCGTAACCGTAGGGGCGCTTACCGCCGGTGTAGAACCATGCAGCCGCGATAGCTGCCACTCCAACCGCGGGCAACCACCACAGCTGCGTGAGGAGCATGATGGCGAGCCCAGCGAGAGCAGCAAGACCAAAAAACGCGAAAGCAACGGCCCGCACGCGGCGCGGTGAGGCCGAGCCCGAGCCCGTGAGTCGACCGGGGCCGACGCGGTGGTCATCCGTGCCTCGAATGCCGTCGCTGTAGTCATTTGCAAAGTTGACGCCGATTTGCAGGCTCAGTGCAACGACCAAACAGAGAAGCGCTAGCGGCAAATCGAAGCCGTCTGTGATGTTTGCAGCAGCTGACCCAAGAATCACCGGGGCAATGGCGAGTGGCAGTGTGCGCAGTCGAGCGCCTTCAATCCACGAGACTCGTGAAACCGGCGTGTGCACTTGGCCTGCTTTGTGCCCCGCCTGCTTGACCCGGGACCGCGCTTCTACAGCGCGCTTTTTCTTCGCGTGGTTCTTTCGTGCCATAAGAAAACAGACTACCCACGCGCGCGGGACAGCAGCGCTCCGGCGTCGGGTTTGCCGTTCGCGTTTCGTTCCAATGGGCCAACAAAGACCCGGTCGGGCACGCTGACACGCCCCAGTCGCGACTCGATCGCATTCTCAATTTCTGCGTGAGAGAGGTTTGTTCCGGCAGATACCTCAACTCCGAGCACGGGTCGGTGACCCCACTCGGCGTCAGAGACAGCAACCGCGAGGCAGTCAGTCACCCCCGGCAATGCCCGAACCGTGTCTTCGATGGCAACGAGCGAGACCTTGATCCCACCAGAAATGATCACGCGGTCGCGCCGTCCCGTCACTCGAAGAGTCTCGCCGACGCCCGAATCGACGGCCACCCAGTCGCCCGCATCATCTGTTCGAAACCATCGCAGGCCATCGAGAATCGGGAAGCGCGCCTGCGTGAGCTCGGCGTCGACGGAACCGTCAACGTGCTCGTACCCGGTCGCCACAGTGGTGCCACCCACCCAAATTTCGCCGTCGACGATCCGCGCATCAACCCCGTCTAGGGGGACTCCGTCATAGACGACCCCGCCACCCGTCTCCGTCGACCCGTAGGTGACCACGACGTTCCAACCGAGTTCGCGCGCGCGGGCAAGCTGTTGTTCTCCCGACGCTTGTCCGCCGACGAGAATCGCATCGAGTGTGGCGACGGATGCGCGAATGCCGCTGTCATATTGCGCGCCTTCAATCAGGCGCGCCAGTTGAACGGGCACGAGTGCCGTGTAGCGGCGCCGGCCGGTCATTGACTCAACGCCCCGAGCAAAGTTCGCAGCCGTGAATGGGCCCGACTCCAACACAACCGGTTCGGTGTCGGCGACAACGGACCGCACGAGCACGTTCGCGCCAGCAACATATGTGGTTGGCAGAGCGAGTAGCCATTGGCCCGGGCCACCGAGTCGAGCGTGCACCGCGTTCGCACTTGCACGAAGCGCCTCTGCGCTGAGGCGAACTCGTTTGGCCTGCGCAGTGGTGCCCGACGTTTCAATCACGATTCCTGGCCCAGGTTCAGAAGCAGAACCGAGGGCGATTCGGATCTCGTCGAGAGTTGTCATTCGGCAGTGAGCTCTAGAAATGCCACGGATAGGGAGACCAGTCGGCTGGGCGCTTTTCGAGAAACGCATCCCGACCCTCAGCGGCTTCATCTGTGCTGTATGCCAAGCGGGTCGCTTCACCGGCGAAAACCTGTTGACCAACCATCCCGTCATCCACAGCGTTGAAAGCGAACTTCAGCATGCGGATGGCCGTTGGCGACTTCGTCAAGATCGTGCGCGCCCACTCGATTGCGGTCGACTCCAGATCAGCGTGGGGTACGACGGCGTTGACGGCTCCCATTTCGTAAGCACGTTGAGCGTCGTACTCGTGCGCGAGAAAGAACACTTCGCGGGCGAACTTCTGGCCCACCTGACGAGCGAAGTAGGCGCTTCCGTAGCCGCCGTCGAAGGACCCCACGTCCGCATCCGTCTGCTTGAAACGAGCGTGCTCACGGCTGGCGATGCTGAGATCACACACGACGTGCAGGGAGTGACCGCCTCCGGCTGCCCAGCCCGGAATCACCGCAATAACGACCTTCGGCATGAACCGAATCAGGCGTTGAACCTCAAGGATGTGCAGTCGGCCAGAGGCGCCCACGGCGTCGGTGTTGGCCGGCGACGTGCCCTCTTCATACTCGTACCCCGCGCGACCGCGAATGCGCTGATCGCCGCCTGACGAAAATGCCCAGCCGCCATCTTTTGCACTCGGGCCGTTGCCGGTAACCAACACCACACCAATGGCGGAATTCTGGTGGGCATTGTCGAAGGCGCGGTAGAGCTCGTCGACGGTCTTGGGGCGGAACGCATTGCGCACCTCGGGCCGATTGAAGGCCACGCGAGCGATGCGACCGTCTGTCGAGTGGTGATACGTGACATCAGTGAATTTCTCGAAGCCAGGGACATCCACCCAGGCTTCAGGGTCAAAGATTTCGCTCACCTGCTCGGTCATGGCTCCAGCCTACGCGCGTAGGGCAGACTGGCGAGGTGGGTCCGTCGCTCAACGAGCTGCTCGACAACGCACACGTCGTGTCGTTGCCCCTTGTCACGCGTTTTCGCGCACTCGATGTTCGCGAGGCCATGATCATTCGCGGGCCCAAGGGGTGGACCGAATTCAGCCCGTTCGACGATTACTCTGACGAGGAATCGGTCGCGTGGCTTCGAGCCGCGATTGAGTTCGGTTGGGAGGAGTTGCCTCCCGTCGTGCGAAGTCGCATCCCGGTGAATGCGACCGTGCCCGCTGTACCTGCAGCTGACGTCGATGCCGTGTTGGCTCGGTTTGCAGGTTCGCGAACGGCAAAGGTCAAGGTTGCCGGGCCCGGTTCGACCCTGGCCGACGACGTCGAGCGCGTTCGAGCTGTTCGAAACGCACTGGGTGCCGAGGGGCGCATTCGAGTCGATGCCAACGGTGCATGGAACGTTGATGAAGCCGAACATGCAATTCATGCGTTGGCTCAGTTTGATCTCGAATATGTCGAGCAGCCGTGTGCGAGCATCGCAGAGCTGGCCGACCTTCGCGCACGGGTCTCGTACATGGGCATTCCCGTCGCGGCCGACGAAAGTGTGCGGCGCGAGTTGGATCCGCTCGAGGTTGCCCGGGTGGGAGCGGCCGACATTCTCGTCATCAAGGTTCAGCCGCTCGGGGGCTTATCCCGAGCCCTCGACATCGTTCGACAGGCCGGTCTTCCGGCAGTTGTCTCGAGCGCACTCGACACGTCGGTCGGAGTCGCCATGGGTGCACACCTGGCAGGCGCGCTCCCTGAACTCGAATTCGACTGCGGGCTCGGCACTGCGGCTCTCTTGGCCGCAGACGTCACGGATTCGCCGCTGCTGCCACTTGATGGGC
>WLDR01000067.1 GCA_009704705.1 Actinomycetota bacterium
CTCATCACGCGCGAACCTGTGGGCGTGGTAGCCGTCGTGACGCCGTGGAACTTTCCGCTCACGCTCTCGGCCTGGAAGATTGCCCCGGCGCTCGCCGTGGGATGCACAGTCGTTCACAAGCCGGCCGACCTCACACCTCTCACCGCGGTGCGCATCGCCGAGCTGGCGCTCGAGGCGGGCATCCCGGCCGGTGTTCTCAACGTCTTGCCCGGTCGCGGCTCGGTTGTGGGCAAGGGCCTCGGCCTGCACCGTGCCGTCGACTCGCTCGCCTTCACCGGCTCGACCGAGGTGGGCCGTGCATACATGGAGTACGCCGCGCAGTCGAACCTCAAGCGCGTGTGGCTCGAACTTGGCGGCAAGTCGCCCAACATCATCCTGCCCGACGCCCCCGATCTGCAGACGGCGATTGAGACGGCCGCCTGGGGCATCTTCTTCAACACGGGCCAGATGTGCACCGCGCCGTCGCGCTTGATTGTGCACCGGGATGTCGCAGATGAAGTCATTGCGGGCGTGCTCGCCGCAGCAAAGACTTACCAGCCGGGGGACCCATTCGACCCGAGCACGAAGATGGGCCCGCTCGCGTCGTCATCCCGGCGCGCGGAGGTTCAGGCACACGTCGATGCCGCTCTCAAGGACGGCTCAAAGCTCGAACTCGGCGGCAAGTCGATCGACCTTCCGGGCGTGCTGGCCGGGGGTGCTTACTACGAACCGACGGTGTTTGTGGATGTCGCACCCGATTCGTCACTCGCGCAGAACGAGGTCTTTGGGCCCGTTCTGGCAATCACCATGGTCAAGGATGACGATGAGGCGATCCGTGTGGCAAACAATTCGGACTACGGTCTCGCTGCCGGGCTGTGGACCGCCAACGTCTCGAAGGTGCACCGCTTGTCTCGTCAGATTCGTGCCGGCACCGTGTGGGTCAACTGCTACGAAGAGGGTGACCTCACTGTGCCATTCGGCGGCTTCAAGATGTCGGGTAACGGACGCGACAAGTCACGTCACGCGATGGAGAAGTACACCGAGCTCAAGACGACGTACGTCAAGCTCTAGCCTTCCCAAAGAAGTAGGGGCACCCACCTTGTACAGGTGAGTGCCCCAGTCTCTGTGGTGTGACTTAGGAAACCATGTCCTTCGTCAGCGACGCGTTCTCCTTCTTGTTGATCAGCGCGCTGATCAAACCAATGACGAAGAAGATGATCGGCAGCGTCACGAGGAACCATCCCAGCGGACTGAGCGCAAACGAGCTCTCCGGCAACGACGGGTCGACACCTTCGGCAGCCGTTCCTGCGAGCAGGTTGAAGCGTGCCGCGATCAGGTACAACGCGAGCGTCATGCCGACAGCTGCAAGTGCGGGTGCAATCTTGCCCTGCCACACATTCGCGCCCTTGTTCTTCGCGAAGTACACGATGACGGCGATGCTGACCAGGATCTCGACGACCGTGATTGCCAGAACAGCAACCGCGCTCAGCCAGTAGAACAGGTTTGCAATCGGGTCAAGGTTGAACAGAGCAAAGAGCCCGACAACGATGAAGCCGATGATCGACATCGTCCAGACGCCACCCGAAGGAGCGCCACGGCCGTTGGTCTTCGAGAGAGCTGCGGGAAGAACGCCACCACGCGACATCGCGAAGAAGTAGCGAGCTCCAGCGTTCTGGAATGCGAGCAGACCGGCGAACAGGCTCGTGATGAGGAGCACGCCCATAACCACGGCCATCCACTCACCGACGAACTCGCTCGCGAGCGAGAACAGAACTGCCGCAGGGTCAGCCAGTGGCGTGCCCTCGATCGTCGAACGCTCGAGGACCTGGTTGACAGCCTCATTCGCACCAAGACCGGTCATCATCGCGAACGTCACGACTGCGAACAGACCCGCGATGATTCCGATTGCCCAGTACGTGGCCTTGCGAACCGTGTTCTTTGCATCCTTGGCTTCTTCACCGTAGATGGCGGTCGATTCGAATCCGATGAAGGATGCGAATGCGAATGCGAGCGCGATACCTGCGGTTCCCGTGAAGCCACCGGCGAACACGAGAGTCGGGTCGAAGCTGGCCTGGAAGTTGAGTCCTTCAGGACCACCGGTTGCGAAGATTGCAACGGCAACGATGACCATCGACAGAACCTCAAGTGTCGTCAGAACGCCGAGGAACCTAGCCCCAACGTCGACGCGGAAGAGGGAGAACAATGTGACCAGAACCCATCCCACAACGAACCAAACGAACCACGGGATGTCAACGCCGAGGGCGCCGAACGTGAGGCTCATCATGGCGCCGAAGAAGCCGTAGATGCAGAACTGAACGGTCATGTAGGCGAGAGCAGACACGAAGGCTGACGCGACTCCAACGTTCACGCCGAGGCCCTTGCCGATGTAGGCAAAGAACGCGCCAGCGTTGGTGACCTTGTGGCTCATGGCCGAGAATCCGACGCTGAACAACAGCAGAACGATTCCAACGAAAACGTAGGCACCGGGGACGGCGGCTCCGTTTCCAAGGACAGTTGCAACCGGAACAACTCCGGTCATACCCGCCATGGGCGCCGAAGCGGCCACGACGAAGAAGACGATGCCGAAGACACCCAGGCGCCCCTTACTCAGGCCGCCACCCTTCTTTTTGTCGACAGTGGTTGACATATCTGATCTCCTCATTGAGTTCAATTGTTAATCGTTTGGATATAAACGACATTGCAACAATGCCAATGTGGCACGGTCGCCGTCAAGTCACATTACAACGCGCGACAACAAAATATGGAATATTTTTTTTGGGCTTGTCGTACCGAAAAGGGCGAGCCAGCCTATTTGTTTGGATACGAATGACCTATACACTTTTGTCTCATGAGTGAACTTAAGGGTTTCCTGGCGCCGAAGACTCCGACGGGCAAGAGCGCGATCATCCCGAACATGCCGTGGCACTACTCGGGCACGCTGCTGACGGTTGAGTATCTGACTGACCCGGCGAACGTGCGTGCGATTCTGCCACCCGAACTTGAGCTCGCCGACGAGCACCCGGGTGCGGTCGCGTTGATCTGGGCCGACTGGCAGTCATGCAGTGATGACTTCGAAGAGCTGCTTGACCCCGACCGCTCGCAGTACATGGAGACGTTTGTCGTCGTGCGTTGCAAGTACGAGGGTGTTACCTACAGCCGCTGTGTCGCCATCTGGGTGACCAAAGACTTCGCCATGGCTCGCGGCTGGTTCCAGGGCTACCCCAAGAAGCTCGGGTCAATGCATGCCACTCGCGTCTACAACCGTGGCAAAGCCGCCCCTCGCATCGAGGCTGGCGCAAAGTTCGGTGCCAGTCTGTCGGCATATGACCACCGCCTCGCTTCGGCCAAGGTGACGCTCACCGGCCCGGTTGAGAGCAACGGATTCGTCAACGGACACAAGATGCTGCACAGTCGCTGGGTTCCCTCGATCACGCCGGGTGCCGGCAACTCGCTCGACCAGCTCATCACGATGGGTGGAGTCGACCTTGATCTCGGTCAGGCGTGGGGCGGAACTGCAGAGTTGACCCTCGACGATTCACAGTGGGATGAGCTCGGATCGCTTCTACCGGTCGACAAGATTCTCGGCGGTTACTTTCGCGAGGTCGGCACGACCTTCAACGGCGGCACGCTGGTTGCCGACCTGGGCTCGAACCCGAAAATCTAATTCCGAAACAAAGAGTGCCCCAGCCAACATGGCCGGGGCACTCTTTTTTCGTCGATGTGCGATCAGTACGCGGCGGCGTACTCGGTGATCTCCCACTCGGTGATGTCACGCGTTGCGGGATCCTTGACCGCTGCCTCGTAACGGGCAATCTCGTCACGCTTGAGCACCATAAACACGTCGATGAGTTCCGACGACATCTGGTCCTTGAGTGCCGTGTTGGCCTCAAGTGCGTCGAGCGATTCGGTGAATGTCTGAGGCAGCACTGGTGCATCTTCATTGTCGTAGGCCATGCCGACAGCCTCAGGCGGGCATTCGAGCTCGTTGACGATTCCGTCGAGGCCGGCGGCGAGAATCGCAGCAATGACGAGGTACGGGTTCGCAGCGCCGTCTCCAACGCGAACCTCGAGGCGCGTTCCCTGGCCGCGCTCCGGTGGAATCCGGATCATGCACGAACGGTTGTCGTAACCCCAGTTTGAGCGGTACGGAGCGAGCGTATCCGGACCCAAACGCTTGAACGAGTTGATTGTCGGGTTGGTGAATGCAGTCAGCGCATTGGCGTGCTTGGTGATGCCGGCAATGAGCATCTTTGCCGCGGCCGAGAGGTTTCCTCGCCCGTCGTGCATCTGGTTGATTCCGTCGGCGTTCGTGACGGAGAAGTGCAGGTGGAAGCCGGAACCGCCCTCGTCGCTCCACGGCTTGCCCATGAACGTGGCGTGCTTGCCGCGTTTGGAGATGATGTCTTTGACCGCCGCCTTGAAGAAGAACGTGCGGTCAGCTGCATCGAGCGCTTCGCTGTGCCACAGGTTGATCTCGTACTGACTCGGGCTGAACTCGTGGTTACCGGCAAAGGCGCCGATGTTGAGGCTGTCGAGCATGCGCATCAAGTGAAGAAAGTCACCATCAGGGTCGACGAGCGTGCCTGTCATGTAGACGCGGCCGGTCTGGCTGAGCGAGCGAGTGAACACGCCGTTCTCGTCTCGATTCGAGATGTAGAACTCGAGCTCGGGCCCAACAACGGGGTGCAGGCCGAGCTTCTTGTACGACTCGATGACCTTCTCCAAAACCGAGCGCGGAGACATCATGTTGGGCTTGCCGTCGGGGTTGAAGGCGTCACCGATGATGTACGCAACTCCGGGTTCCCAACCCAGCGGCGAAATCGTGCGGGGGAGGATTTTTGTGAAGAAATCTTGAAGGCCATCGCTTGCGATGCCGTTGGCCTCGTGGAACTCGCCGCCAGTCGTTGTCGTCCACACGCCCTGGCTGAACGCGGGCCCATTGTGGGCTGCCTTGTCGAGTTGACTAACCAGGATGTCCTTCGAACGTGGAATTCCCAAGACATCTGAGAACATCACGCGCAAGACATCGATGCCGCGCTCGCCGAGGTCGTCCCGCAGCTTCGCCAAGTCGTTAACCATTGCTACTCCTTTGTGGCAAGTTTTGTTGGTGCGCACTATCGTTAGGGTGCTAACGAATATTACCGAGGGACAGCGCCCGCGACAAATATTTGTTCCCTATTCTCTTGAATATCGTTTCTTTTGTCTCCATCGTCTCAATGTGAAGGGTGCCCCATGAAAGCACTTGTCGTGCAGCACGACCACCTGAGCCCAACGGGTCCCGTCGGTCGCCGACTCGAACACCACGGTTTTGAGATAACCGAGTTTCTCGTCGTGCCCGAGCAGAACTTCTACGAGCCCAACGTCGAAGTTGAGTTTCCGGATGAACGCGAGTACGACCTCGTCGTCTACCTCGGTGCGCCATGGGGCGCGTGGGACGACGCGTGCATCGGCCGCTGGCTCGAGCCGGAGCTTGCGATGTGTCGCACGCGGGTAGAGGCCGGACGACCCGTGCTGGGCATCTGCTTCGGCGGCCAGTTGATGGCGCGCGCGATGGGTGGCTCGGTCGCTCGGGGCGATCATCCAGAAATCGGCTGGAAGAGCATTTGGAGCGACGATGAGTCGCTCGTCGGCAACGGCCCCTGGTTCCAGTTTCACTACGACGAGTTCACCGTTCCTCCGGGTGCCGTCGAAATCGCGCGCAACCCCATCACGTCGCAGGCGTTCACCATTGAGCGCTCGCTCGGCCTGCAATTCCACCCAGAACTTGACTCTGAAGCACTCGATGGTTGGCTCGAAACGGATGGGCGCGAACTCGTCATCGCAGACGGGCAGGACCCCGACGTCATGATGGCACAGACCAAGGCCTATGACGCTGCTGGTGAGAAGCGCACGTATGACCTCGTCGATGCATTCTTGACGCGCGTCGCGAAACTCGTCTAAGAGTTGAACGAAGAATGGCCCCGCACGTGCGGGGCCATTCTTGTTGCAACCAGGGTCTAGCGCAGCGTGACCTTCACCGGCATCGACTTGATGCCGTGGATGAAGTTCGAGTGCACGTAGTCGAGCGACGAGGTGCGCTCCATCTTGTCGATGCGACCGATCAGGTCTTCGAACATGATGATGAGCTCAATACGGGCAAGTGCGTTGCCCAGACACATGTGAGGGCCACCACGACCGAACGTCATGTGTTCGTTCGGCATGCGAGTCGGGTTCATGGTGTTCGGGTCGTTGAAGACATCGGAGTCACGGTTACCCGAAGCAAACCACACAACGACCTTCTGTCCCGCCTTGATGTCTTTGCCACCAAACTCGACGTCCTTCGTCGCGGTGCGACGGAAGTGGTAAATCGGGCTCGCAAAGCGAAGGAACTCCTCGACCGCCCACGGGATGTCTTGCGGGTTCTCTTGCAGGTAGGAGATGACCTGAGGGTTCTCGATCAGATTGTTCATCGTGTGGGCGATGGTCTGACGGGTCGTCTCGTGCCCGGCCACGATGAGCAACAGGAAGTTGGTGTGGAAGTCCTGATCCGAGAGCGGGATGCCGTCCATCGGGGTCTGGTTGATCATGGTCGAGACCAGGTCAACACCGTTGCGGCCGATGCGCTGGCGGCGAAGCTCGTCGCCGTAGGCGAAAACCTCAAGAGCAGCCGGCGACTTGAACGGAACGAGACGGTACTTCTCACTCTCGGCATCGGTCGGCAGCATCTGAGTGAGTTCGGGGTCGCTCGAGCCGATCATCGCATTGCCCCAGCGGATGATCTTGTCGATGTCGGTGTCTGGGATATCGAGCAGGCGAGCGAGCACGCGGATGGGGAAGTCGGCGGCGACGTCAGCCAGAAAGTCAAACTCCTTCTTGGCAAAGGCCGCATCGAGCGTCGTCGCCGTCAGCCCGCGCAAGAAGGTTTCGTATTTGGCGACACTGTTCGGCGTGAACTCGTTCTGGAGCAGACGACGAAGTGCGCGGTGACGCACGCCGTCGGAGTCGAGCAGCGAGCGACGGGCCGCTTCTTGCTCGGCATCCAGCTCTTCGAGGTTAGTGAAGTGGTTGCTCGTAAACGTTTCTGGATCACGCAGAACCTTGACGATGTCGTGGTACTTCATCATCGACCAGAAGCCGCTGCCACCGTCAGTTTCGTCGCTCCAGTTGACGGGCGCGGTGTCGCGCAGCTCAGCAAAGAGGTCCCACGGGGCGCCGTTGTCGAATACGTCGAGGTCGGCAAGTGAACGGGAGGCCATGTCTTATCTCCTCATCGAGATTGTTTGGATACGAACAATATAGACAATAATACGCGTGGCTCGTCGTGCTGCGTCAAGTCTGTCCTTCAGAATGGCGTCAGGAAAGTTTGAGGAATCATGAC
>WLDR01000068.1 GCA_009704705.1 Actinomycetota bacterium
GACTCGGTATACGACGCATACCGCGGAGTCGTCACCTACGTGCGCGTCATTGACGGCAAGCTCTCCCCGCGCCAGCGCATCAAGATGATGTCGACCGGCGCAAACCACGAACTTCTCGAGATTGGCGTGAGTTCGCCCGAGCCCGTTCCCACCAAGGGTCTCGGCGTCGGCGAGGTCGGCTACTTGATTACGGGCGTGAAAGACGTCCGTCAGTCCAAAGTCGGCGACACGATTACCGATTCACATAAGCCGGCCTCGCAGGCCCTGCCCGGTTACACCGAGCCCAAGCCGATGGTGTTCTCGGGGTTGTACCCGATCGACGGCAGTGACTATCCCGTTCTGCGTGAGGCACTCGACAAGCTGAAACTGTCGGATGCGTCGCTCAATTATGAGCCGGAGACCTCCGTCGCTCTCGGCTTTGGATTCCGCTGCGGGTTCTTGGGTCTCTTGCACCTCGAACTCATCACCGAGCGCCTCGAACGCGAGTTTGGCCTCGACCTGATTGCCACTGCGCCGAGCGTGCCCTATGAGGTCACGACAGAAGACAAGAAGACGGTCACCGTCACGAACCCGAGCGAATATCCTTCAGGAAAGATCGACCGCGTTCGTGAGCCTGTCGTCAAGACGGCAATTCTTGCGCCGAAGGATTACGTCGGCACAATCATGGAGCTGTGCCAAAGCCGACGCGGAACGCTGCTCGGCATGGACTACCTCGGTGAAGACCGCGTTGAGTTGAAGTACAACATGCCGCTCGGCGAGATTGTGTTCGACTTCTTCGACCACCTCAAGAGTCGCACCCAGGGGTACGCCTCGCTGGACTACGAACCTGCGGGCGATCAAGAATCTGAACTCGTCAAGGTCGACATTTTGCTCCAGGGCGAGACAGTCGATGCGTTTAGCGCCATCGTGCACAAAGACAAGGCCTACGCATACGGACTCATGATGACCGAGCGACTCAAGAAGCTCATCCCGCGTCAGCAGTTCGAGGTGCCGATTCAGGCCGCTATCGGTGCTCGAATTATTGCTCGTGAAAACATCTCCGCGATTCGAAAGGATGTTCTTGCCAAGTGTTACGGCGGTGACATCACTCGCAAGCGCAAGCTGCTCGAGAAGCAGAAGGAGGGAAAGAAGCGCATGAAGATGGTCGGGCGCGTGGAGGTCCCTCAAGAAGCGTTCATCGCCGCACTCTCGGGCGATGAAGAGGTAAAGAAGAAGTAGCGTGACTGGTCCTCGTCGATCGTCCTTTCGTGCGAATCAGGTGACGTACGCTGCCGTCGGTGTAACCCAAGACCCCGACGTGTTGCGGTTTCCTCCCGTCGGATTTCACGCGCGCCGCAACGAGCGTCGAATTGGGTCGGGGCCCGACCGATTCGCTGCCGCTTCGGCCGACCTCTTGAACGGCGCCTTCTTTGAACGAGCCGGACTCGATGCAATGACCGCACAGGGCGAGCGGCTGTCCGTCGAGGCGCTCCGACTCGAGTCGCCCACCGTTCGTTTGGCAAACGTGTGGTGGCCGATGAATGTTGTGCGCGATTTTCGCGTCATTTATGCGGTTCGAGAGGAGCGTCGAGTCGCCTTCGCGCTGGGCACGTTGACGGAGTGGCCTCTCAGCGGCGAGGAGTCGTTCGTCGTCGAATGGCGCGAAGATGACACCGTGTGGTCGCAGGTCACAACGGTTACGCAACTGAACTCGCACTGGTCAATCAAGCTCATTGCGCCACTCGTGCGCCTGCGCGAGCACCTGCTGCGAATCCGCTACACGCGCGCGCTCAACCCGGTCAAGTCAGCGACCTAGTGGCCGGCCCATTGCCGGTCGGCGACCCGGCGCCAGAAGACGGACACCTACCCGCGTCGGCCCTCGCGTCGACGTCGCCACTGTCGGCGTATATCCATGTTCCGTATTGTCGCGTGCGCTGTGGCTATTGCGACTTCAACACGTACACGGCATCCGAATTGGGGGATGCGCGCCGCGACGACTACGCATCGCAAGTGGCCCGCGAAATCGAGTTCGCCGCCCGAGTGCTTGGGCCTTCGGTGCGCCCATTCGACACTGTTTTTCTCGGCGGAGGCACGCCGACGCTGCTGCCCGCCGCCGACCTTGTCACCATGCTCGACGCACTCCGCACGCGGTTTGGAATTGCGGACGGGGCCGAGGTGACGGTTGAAGCGAATCCCGATTCGGTCGATGCCGAGTATTTGCACGCACTCAAGGCTGGCGGATTCACACGCGTGAGTTTTGGCGTGCAGTCTGCAGTGCCGCACGTGCTCGCGACACTCGACCGCACGCATGACCCCGAGCGGGTGCCGGAGGTCGTCGCGTCGGCGAAAGAGGCCGGTCTCGACACGAGCATCGATCTGATCTACGGAACGCCGGGGGAGTCGCTTGACGACTGGCGTCAGTCTCTCGATTTCGCACTCGCGCTCGACACGGGGCACATCAGTGCGTACGCACTCATTGTCGAAGAGGGCACCGCTCTCGAGCGCCGAATCCGCCGAGGCGAAATCGAGCCGACCGACGACGATTTGATGGCCGACATGTATGAGCTCGCCGAGTCAAAACTCAGCGAGGCCGGCTTTCGCTGGTACGAGGTCAGCAATTGGGCTCGGAGCCCACGCGAGCAGTCGCGCCACAACGTGGCCTATTGGGTGAATAACGATTGGTGGGGCTTTGGGCCTGGCGCTCACAGTCACGTGGGTGGAGTGCGCTGGTGGAACGTCAAGCATCCTCACGCTTACGCTCAGCGCGTTAACTCGGGGGTCTCACCTGCCGCCGGGCGTGAGACTCCGGATGCGCAGGCTCGCGATCTCGAAGAAGTTTTGTTGCGCATGCGCCTCGCATCGGGGCTCCCGATTAATGCGGTTGACGCTGTTCGTCGCGCCGATGCTCAGGCTCTCGTTGGCGAGGGGCTCATTGACGACATCGCGTACGAGGCAGGAAACCTGGTGCTGACATTTCGAGGCAGGCTACTGGCGGACTACGTCGTTCGCCGCCTGACTGACTAGTCGGAGCCCACGGCGGCGTCAGCGTCGTGACTAAGCGCGGATGAACTTGATCGACAGCGGGTAGACGTAGAGCTGGCCGCGGTGTGCGTGCTGCGCGGCCAAGATACTGAAGACCACGTTCAACACGGCTACGGCAAAGAAGAGCACGAAGCCAATGAAAATGAGCATGAGTACCCAGCTCGCGAAGAGGTAGACGACGACCGAGAGTTGCCAGTTCAGTGCGGAGACGGCATGTTCGCGAACAAACGGACCGCGTTGGCGAAGCAGCAAATAGCCCACCCACGGTCCAATGAAATACGTGAACAGGCCGCTCAGCTGAATGAGAGCCGACCACAGTTTCTCGTCACTGGGCGTCAGAGGCGTAAATCCGGCGTAGGGGCTGACACGCGGTGAGTCCGACATCGGGCTGTCCTTTCGATTGATTCGTGAAATCTAACCCATATTGTCACACGCACATATGAAAACCCTGGCACCACCGAAAGCGGCGATGCCAGGGTTTCTGTTGCTGATGCGAACGTCGCTACTTGATGAGGCGGAGTGTAACGGGGTACTTGTAGTCTTCGCCGGCCTGCACCTTCGTGAAGGCGACGATCGAGAAGATGAGGCGCAAAGCCCACGCGGCAAAAATGAGAATTACACCAACGAAGATGAACGTGAGAATGTAGCCGACAACTTCTATCAGAAGCATTGTGATCTGAAAGTTGAGCGCCTCTTTGCCCAACTTGTTCGTCTGGGGGCCACGGTCCTTGAAGACAATCCAGATAATGAGAGACGGCAAGATGCCGAGGATGCCCAGGATTTGAGCGAGGCCGGCGTAGGTTTTGTCTTCGGCTGGTGTGAGTTTTGGTGCTGACGGTGTTGACATTGTTATCCCTTCGGGTCGTTCGGGCTGGTGTTATGCCAACGCTACGCCCGCAATGTTCCGCTTGGCAAAGAATCTTTTGCCCACGAAGCGCAGGTATTATTGGCACTCTATATCGGTGAGTGCTAGCAGAACGTGCGAACACGAGAGCGGAAGGCAAACGCGATGGTCTCACAGCGCGGTCTCGATGTTCTTCGTGCCATCGTTCAGGACTATGTGGAGTCACGGGAACCAGTGGGCTCAAAGTCGATTGTCGACCGCCACAACTTCGGGGTATCACCCGCGACAATTCGCAATGAAATGGCTCTGCTCGAAGAAGAGAACCTCATCGTTGCCCCGCACACATCGAGCGGACGAGTGCCCACAGACAAGGGTTACCGCATCTTTGTTGACCACCTGGCGGAAACACGCTCGATTAGTGGCGCTCAGCGGCAGGCTATCGAGAGGTTCCTCGATGAATCTCACGACTACGACGACCTGCTTCAGCGCACGTCACGGTTGCTGTCACAACTCACGCGACAGGTGGCTGTCGTCGAGTATCCGTCCCTCGGCGGCGCCAAGGTGCAGCGCATCGAGTTGGTGAACATCAGCAACGAGCGTCTTCTGTGCATCTTGATTGCCGATAACGGGCGCATCGACCAGCGCATGATTGAGTGCGGTCGCGACGTGTCGGAAGGCGAGCTCAACGAGTTGTCGTTGCGAGCAAACGGGTTCGTCGACGGCAGATCTTTATCCGAGGCGCAGGGAGCGCTCAACGGTTTCTCCTCGAACTTTCCGCCCGACTCGCAAGCTGTGGCGACGGGAATTGCCGTTGCAATAACGGACATGGTTGCGGCAAATCGCACCCAGAAACTCGCCGTCTCGGGAGCAGCAAACTTGGTACGGACCGAGGAAGACTTCTCAGGAAATCTATTCCCAGTTCTCGACGCTATTGAGGAGCAGGTCGTCTTGCTCAAGCTCATGTGTGAGCTTGCTCTAGACACAGACGAGATTGCCGTCTCTATCGGCAGTGAGCATGGTGAGATTGGACTTCGTGCGGCCAGCCTGATGGCCGGTTCGTACTCATCCGGTGGCGAAAACTCGATGGTGGGCATCCTCGGACCCACACGCATGGATTACTCAGCGAATATGGCGGCGGTCCGAGCTGTTTCTCGCTATTTGTCGAAACTCTTGCACTCTTAGAAATCTGGAGCACTATTCGTGGCTGACCACTATGAGGTACTCGGCGTCGCTCGTGACGCCGACACCGAAGCAATCAAGAAGGCATATCGCCGACTTGCGCGCGAACTGCACCCGGATGTGAACCCTGCCCCCGAGGCCGAAGAGCAGTTCAAACTCGTGACGCACGCGTACGAGGTTTTGTCAGACCCCGTTCAGCGTGAGCAGTACGACCTCGGCCCGCAACAGGGTTTTCCGGGCGGTTTCGGCGACTTCAGCGACATTTTCTCGACCTTCTTCAACGGCGGTGGCGGCGGCGGCGGTCGCGGTCCGCGTTCACGGCGTGAGCGAGGACAGGATGCCCTGATTCGGCTCGACGTATCGCTCGCCGACGTGATCTTCGGCGTGCACCAAGAGGTCGAAATCGACACGGCCGCCGTCTGTGAAACCTGTGCCGGTAATGGGGCACAACCGGGAACCGAGCCGCAAGCGTGTGATATCTGCCGAGGATCAGGTCACATTCAACGCACCGTGCGGTCGCTCATTGGCAACGTCGTGACGAGCGCCCCGTGCGGGTCATGCCGTGGCTTTGGCACGACCATCCCGCACCCCTGCTCTGCGTGTGCGGGTCAAGGTCGAGTTCGCGCTCGACGCACGGTTCCGGTTGACATTCCTGCGGGAGTCGACACGGGCGTGCGTCTGCACCTGCCCGGTCAAGGCGAAGCCGGCCCAGGCGGAGGCGTGAATGGCGACCTGTATCTCGAGATTCGTGTCGATCATGATGATGTCTTCAACCGCGCGCAAGACGACCTGCTCTGCACTCTCGAGATTTCGATGATTGATGCCATTCTCGGCACCACGGTCACTTTCCCGGGGCTTGACGGCGACGTGACAGTTGACGTCAAGCCAGGTGTGCAGAGCTCCGACGTGCTCACCGTGAAAGACCGCGGAATCACGCGTTTGCGCGGCTCGGGTCGCGGTGACCTGAAGGTCGGCATCCACGTGCTGACGCCGACGAAGCTGTCGAGCAAAGAGAAGGATGCCCTCGGCGCGTTCGCCAAGGTTCACAAGGCTCCCGAGCCACGCATCGCCTCCTTCCAGCAGGGCATCTTCGCCAAACTCCGCGATCGGTTCTTCTAGTCCTCATGGCGCACTTCTATCTCGACGAGTCGCTCAGTGAAGATGTCGACGCGGGCGGTTTGATTGAGCTCGCGGGGGCCGAGGCCCGGCACGCCGCCAGCGTTAGCCGTTTGCGTGTGGGGGAGTCTGTTCGGCTCGGTAATGGCCGCGGGCTCATGCTCGATGTGACGGCCACATCGGTCGAGAAAGATCGAGTGGAGTTCTCGGTCGACTCGGTCGAGCGCGTGGACGCACCGCGATCGCGTGTGGTGCTCGTTCAAGCACTCACGAAAGGCGACCGCGACGAACGCGCCGTCGAGGCCGCAACCGAACTCGGTGTCGACGAGGTTGTGCCCTGGGCAGCCGAGCGCTCGGTTTCGGTATGGACCGGGTCGAAAGTCGAGCGGGGTGTCGAGCGGTGGGCAACCATCGTTCGCGAGGCCGCCAAGCAGAGCATCCGCGCATTCGTGCCAACGGTGGGCGCACATGCAACCACATCTCAGGTCTGCGAACGATTCACGGATGCGCTGATCCTGGTTCTCGACCCGACGGGTTCGCTCGATGCCGAGGCGAAGTGGCGCGAGTTGGTCGGTGATGCTCACTCAGCCGGGCGGGTTCTTGTGCTCGTCGTCGGGCCCGAAGGAGGCATTTCGCCGGTCGAGCTCGAGCATTTCGACGCTGCCGGCGCGCATCGGGTGCGGCTCGGCAGCAACATCTTGCGTTCCTCAACGGCCGGACCAGCGTTTCTCGCGGCCATCAACGGCGTGCTCGGGCGCTGGTAGCGCGCCTACGATAGAAGCATGTCCGCAGAACCGTCAATCTTCACGCGCATCATCAATCGTGAGATTCCTTCCGACGTGGTGTTCGAAAACGACCACCTCATTGCGATTCGCGACATTGCGCCACAAGCTCCTGTTCATCTGCTCGTGATTCCGAAAACTCAGGCCTATGCGAATGTAAGCGAACTCGCGGCGGGTGACCCCGCGCTGCTTGCGGACATGGTTGCGGTTGCCCGCGATCTTGCGTTCGAGCACGCAAACGGCGAGTACCGGCTGGTCTTCAATACGGGCGCGACTGCGGGGCAAACGGTTTTTCACGTACACGCGCACGTTCTTGCCGGCGGACTCGAGGAGGGCTCGCTTGCCTGAGTCATCAGGTGAAACAA
>WLDR01000069.1 GCA_009704705.1 Actinomycetota bacterium
AAAACGTAGTTCGTGTAGACGTTCCCGGTTTGTCCGCCGTGGCAGTCCGCCGTCACGGTCGTGGCCGAGTTCGGCACGACGTCGGCCGGGGTGATTGCGGCGGCCGGTGCAACAGCAACAAGTGATCCGCCAAGAACCACAGTGGCCAGCAGGGCGGAGGCAACAAACTTTTTCATCAGATTCCCTGAATGTGAGGGGGTCTAGTCGACCATCATTCTAAGCCGAACTCGATATGAATTTCTTCCTCACAGAGGATTGGCGGCTCGATACCCCTAGGGGTATAGTTGAGCCATGATTATTGATTCTCAAGAATTGAAAGCGGCCCGAGACCGTCTCGTTCGCGTCCAAGGCCAAATTGGCGGCATCGTTCGAATGATTGATGACGGGCGTGACTGTACGGAGCTTCTGACTCAACTTGCGGCAGCCAACACGGCCTTAAGTCGTGCCGGCTTTGAGATTGTCGCCACCGGTATGGCGCACTGCGCCGATGAGCCACGTGACGGCGCCAATCGCGCGGCGCTCGAAAAAGCGTTCATGTCATTGGCCTAAGGGGGCGACGCGTGAAGATTGTCATTGTGGGTGGCGTCGCCGGAGGAATGTCCGCTGCGACGCGTGCTCGTCGTCTTGATGAGCACGCGGACATTACGGTTTACGAGCAAGGGCCGTATGTTTCGTTCGCGAACTGTGGCCTCCCCTATTTCGTGGGCGGGGTCATCCCCGAACGAGATGCACTACTCTTGCAAACCCCAGAATCACTGTGGAATCGCTTTCGTATCGACGTTCGCGTCAAGTCTCGCGTGGTTGCGATCGACCCAGGCAAGAAGACGGTCACTGTTCTTAACCTGGTGACAGAAGAATCCACGACTGATTCGTACGACGCACTCATCCTGTCTCCGGGCGCGAGCCCGAAGACCCCGGGTATTCCCGGCATCGAGCGTGCCCTCCAGTTGCGGGACGTGCCCGATGCAACGGCCATCAAGGTGGCCGCACAGAAGCTGGATGCGAAAACTGTTGTGATCCTCGGGGCCGGGTTTATCGGAATTGAAATTGCAGAGAATCTTCACGCACGCGGCCTCGATGTCACCATCGTGCAATCAGGCCAGACCGTACTGCCTGGTTTTGACCCCGAGATGATCGAGCCATTTCAGGCGACTCTCGAGAGCAACGGCATCCAACTCGAATTGAATGCGACGGCAACCGCAATTGGTGGCGACTCGGTGACGTTATCTACGGGCCGGGAACTCCCGGCCGACATCGTTGTCTCTTCCATCGGGGTGCAAGCGGACAACGTTCTTGCGGTGTCCACCGGACTCCGCCTCGCCGAATCTGGCGCCATTTGGGTGGATGAGAATCAACGCACAAGCGACCCGCACATTTTTGCTGTGGGCGATGCGGCCGAGAAAACGAACTTCTTGACCGGCGACGGACAGCCGATTTGGCTCGCCAACTTGGCTAACCGCCACGGTCGACTTGTCGCCGATGTTGTCGCGGGTGACGGAGCCTCGGCCCGCCCGAGCATCGGCACCGGCATCATTGGCGCTTTCGGAATGGTCGCTGCGTTCACGGGTCTCACCGAAAAACACGCGATCAAGGAGGGCATCCCGCATTCGATTGCTCACCTTCACCCCGGGTCGCACGCTGGCTACTACCCGGGATCCCACCGCATCGACATCAAGGTTCTTTTCGAACCGGTGACCGGGCGGCTGCTCGGGGCTCAAGCGGTTGGTCGTGATGGTGCCGATAAACGAATCGACGTGATTGCAACTGCCATCTACGCCGGTCTCACCGTGCGTGATCTGATGAACCTCGAGCTGGCGTATGCACCTCAATTCGGTTCGGCCAAAGACGCCGTGAATCAGGTCGGTTACGTCGGTGACAACATGCTTGCTGGCAACACAGACACCGTGCAATGGCACGAGTTAGCCGAAGAGATGGCAGGCGGCGCGGTTCTCATCGACGTTCGTACCGAGCGTGAAAACGAGGCGGGAGCAATTCCAGGGTCGGTGTGCATTCCGGTGGATTCGCTCCGTGAGTACCTCGAGAAAAACTCGGCCGACTTCGACGGAAAGCGGGTCATCGTGCACTGCCAAGTCGGGCAGCGCGGACACACGGCGACGCAGATTCTTCGTGCACACGGCGTCAACGTCGCCAATCTGGATGGCGGCTGGCTCACGTGGAGCGCGGGACAACGTGCGCTCGGTCACGCCGTCTAGCAGCTATCGAGTGACGGAACATCCACTCATCACTGACGAAATCACCAAAAAGAAAGAGAGAAATCATGTGCCAAAAAGTCACGTGCGTTAGCTGCGCTAAGGCAACCTGGGATGGTTGTGGACAGCACATCGAGGAGGCCCTCGAGGGCGTTGCCACCGCAGATCGTTGCACCTGCAACTAGCTGCCAGAACTCTTCATTTCACTGAGCGGATAGCGTGACTATGCGCCCCATCGAAAAATGCGCCACAGTAGAGATGCGCATGAGACCGACAGGGCGCATGTCAGGTAATTCAGCTCGAAGGAGAGCTCAATGAAACTCAGCTTTATCGGACTCGGATCCATGGGATCCGCCATGGCAACCCGACTCATCGAGTCCGGCCACGACGTCACGGTCTGGAATCGCTCGGCCGGCGCTACCGAAGCGCTCGTTTCCGCTGGTGCGTCAGCCGTCGACTCGGTGAAGGAAGCGTTTCAGAACCCGTTTGTGTTTTCGATGTTGTCGAACGATGCCGCGGCGCTGGAGCAGTTCTCTGCAGAGAACCTCGCCACTGCCGCGCCGGGCACGATTCACGTGAACCATTCGTCGTTGAGTCCGGAAGCTGCCGACGAACTGACGGCACGTCACGCCACTGCTGGTGTGGGTTACCTCGCGTGCCCCGTGCTTGGGCGACCGGTCGCTGCTGGATCGGGGCAACTCAACATTCTGGCTGGTGGCGACCCCGCGCTTGTCGAAAAGGTACAGCCGGTTCTTGATGTCTTGGGTAAGCGCACGTGGAACATGGGCGACAGCCCGCGTCGTGCCAACCTCGTCAAGATTGGCGTGAACTTCAACATCATTCACGCTGTCGAGGCTCTCGGCGAATCGATTGCGCTCATGGAGCGAGGCGGTGTTGACCCCGAGGCGTTTGTCGAGTTGCTCACGAACACCCTCTTCGGCGGAATCGTGTACACGGGCTACGGCAACGCCATCGCCACGAAGTCCTACTATCCGGCGGGCTTCTCGGTTGCGCTTGGTCGAAAGGATCTTGGCCTTGCCGCGGATATGGCTGCCGAGTTCGGGCTTTCGCTTCCGACGGTGCCCGCCTTAATCGACGTTTTCGACAAGACGTTGGCGAACCCCGAGTTCAAGGATGCTGACTGGGCTTCTATCGCTCAGGTGTCTCGCGACCAGTAGCGAGACAGTCAGCAACTTCCAAGGTCACAGAAATTAGTCTCTACACATGGGATTTCTAGACAGGCTTTTTGGTGCAGAAGATGAAGAGTATCGCCGCACGACGGATCAGGTGAGATCTGCCTCGGCTGCCCGCTCTCAAGACGAGGTAGCCATCGAGCGCTACCGCTACCTCTTGCAGACGGCACCGCCAGAAGCTCTTGAGAAGGTTCACGAAGAAGCGTTCGCGAAACTCACTCCCGAACAACGGCGAATGGTCTTTGATCAGCTGGTTGAGGATGCCCCCCAGGGCGACGCACCCAAAGCAGATGACCCTCGATCGCTTGCCGTTTCAGCAACGCGTTCGGAGATGCGCCAACCTGGCACCCTGGAGCGATCGTTTAGCAACGTTTCGCCTGCTGGCCCGACCTTTGGCTCGATGTTTGCGAGTTCGCTTCTGGGCAACATCGCCGGCTACTTCATCGTCTCCTCCATGATGAGCGCGTTCATGCCGGACATGAGCTCGGGTGAAACCGACGCGGCTGCTTCCGGTGAGAACACCGACGGTTCAGACTCGAGTGGCGACATGGGAAGCGATGGCTCAGACTTCGGGTCTGACGGGTCTATAGATGCAGCCGGTGGCTCTGACTTTGGTGGAGACGTGTTCGGCGGCGGTTTTGACGGCGGCGGTTTCGATGGGGGCTTCGACTTCTGAGGCTCGCGAGAAAAGGGCCGGGTAGCTTTCACGAACCGGCCCTTTTTCTTTGGCAAAAAGTTTCCAGCTAGAAGGTAAAGGCGTAGAACGCAAGTACAGCGACTGAGACGGCGAGTGCAAGCAGAACGACGTTGACCGCCAACTGCTTTGTTTCACCCAATCGAACGTGAACAACGATGGCCACGACCTGCACGAGGGCGAGTCCAATTGCTGCAGCGGGAGCCAGAATCACGGCGATGCCGACCAGCGGCGGGACAATGACCCCGACCGCGCCAAGCACTTCGAGCAGGCCAACAATTTTCGGCATGGCAGGGTTGACGTTCTTTACCCAGTTCTGACCGGAAGCCAGGAGGGCTTCCTTGTTTCGCACGACCTTCATCCCACCCGACATGAAGTAGACGAAAGCGAGCAGGCCAGCGGTAATCCAATAAGCGATTGTCATGAAGAATTCCTTGTTTTAGGGGCAATTACGAGTTCTCGTAACGCGCGACAAACGCGTGCTATTCCCGACAGGAAAAAGAAAAAGCCCCCGGTGATCCGAGGGCTTTCAGTGGTGGCTCCGACGGGCGTCGATCCCGTGACCTCACGATTTTCAGTCGTGCGCTCTACCAACTGAGCTACAGAGCCCGAAGGGCGTTCGCCCTTCGCGATGAAAGCCCTTCTCAAAGAAGGGCGACATCAGCGACCCTGACGGGACTTGAACCCGCGACCTCCGCCGTGACAGGGCGGCACGCTAACCAACTGCGCTACAGGGCCTTACTTGTGTTGGAACAACTCCGACAGTCTATACATCCTGGTGACCCCAACGGGATTCGAACCCGTGCTACCGCCGTGAAAGGGCGGCGTCCTAGGCCACTAAACGATGGGGCCGGGATGCGTGACTGAAGTTGAAAAACTTCCGACGCTCAAGCATAGGGGAAAGGCAATTGCGTGCGCCAATCCGCGAGGCTCACGGGTTTTCTCAAGCTTGCTTGTTAGCGTGTCAGCATGCGCCAGCGCGTTCGGGCGGTATTTGCCGCGTTCACCACACTTTCGGCAGTCTTTGCCCTGGGTGTGGTTTTGGCTGACCCCGCGCAGGCGTTTCCCACGTGGGATGACGTGATCGCGGCGAAGGGCAACGCCGAGGCTAAGGCCGCCGAGGTGCAGAACATCCAGAACTTCATCATTCAGGTTCAGGCCGAAGCAGATGCCGCTCAGGCGGAAGCACAGAGGAAGGGTGACCTTTTTGCTGCGGCCCGCGAGAAGTTCGACGAAGCTGACCAGCGCACCAAAGACCTGACGGCTCAGGCCGACGAGGCGCAGAAAGCCGCCGAAGACGCAACAACGGCCGCCGGCCGCCTCGCAGCTCAGCTGTATCGCTCGGGTGGAACCGACATGAGCATCTCGTTGCTTCTCGATGGCGGCGGCACAAAGACAGATGACTTGCTCGCGAAACTCGGGAGCATGTCGAAGCTTGTTGAGAGATCGACGCAGGTTTACGACTCCGCCCAGGCCTCACTCAAGGAGGCCGACGCACTGAATAGCCAAGCGGAGGTTGCCAAGGCGGAACGTGAGCAACTGAAGATTGCGGCGGATGCGGCCTTTCAGGAGGCAAGCACGGCAGCGCAGGCGGCGGCTCAAAAGTTGGCTGAGACTCAAGACACGCTGATGACTCTGAGCGCGCAGCTGGCAGCGCTCGAAGACGAATCCGCGCGAACGGCGGCCGACTATGAAGCCGGTGTCGAAGAAGCACGTCGAATTGCAGCGGCGCGTGCTGCCGAAGAGGCCGCCCGTCGCGGTGTTGATGTGAGTGACGCAGGTTGGGCTCGCCCATCCAACGGGCGCATCAGCGACTGGTACGGACCACGTCAGTCAGTGTGGACCGGCTACGGCTGGTCATCCTCATTCCACCGAGGAATTGACCTGGCCGGTCGGTGCGGCAGCGACATTTACGCATCCTCAAGCGGTCAAGTCGTTTACGCGGGTTGGAACGGCGGTTTTGGTAACTACATCGAGATTGATCACGGCGGCGGGATTCGAAGCGGGTACGCCCACCAGTCGTCCTTCGCCGTGGGATGGGGAGACTGGGTCGGTGTCGGGCAGGTCATCGGATACGTCGGAACGACCGGAACCTCAACCGGCTGTCACCTGCACTTTGAGATCCGCAACTTCGGCAGCCAGATTGACCCAGCTGAGTTTCTCTACAACCGCGGTATCGCCTTCTAGCGATTGCTCAGTAGTTAGTGGCCTTCGGCCTTCAGGCGAGCGAAACCATCAACGATGATCTGCTCGGCCTCTTTCGCGTCGCCCCAGCCCTCGATATTGACGAACTTGCCCGGCTCGAGGTCTTTGTAGCGTGAGAAGAAGTGGTGCAGCTCGTTGCGAGTCTGCTCGGGAACATCCGATAGGTCTTTAATGTGAGCCCAGCGCGGGTCCTTGTAGGGAACGCACACAATCTTGGCGTCGCTGCCCGCTTCGTCACTCATGTTGAGAACACCGACGGGGCGAACCTTCACTCCGACGCCCGGGTAAACCGGGTACTCGAGCAAGACAAGCGCGTCGACGGGGTCACCATCGAGGCCCAGGGTGTTCTCGAAGTAGCCGTAGTCAACGGGGTAGACGAACGGCGTGAAGAGCACTCGGTCTAGATAAACGCGACCGGTTACGTGGTCGACCTCATACTTATTGCGGCTTCCGCGAGGGATTTCAATGACAACGTCGTAGTCGGCCACGATGGCTCCTTCTTGCTTTGCTCAGTTCAGGGCCCGGCTGAGATGTTCGGGCGCGTTAAGGTTACTTCAATGCCTGCCAGACCGAGACTTACGCCAGCCATGGCCGATGTGCGCCGTGCGGTTCGTGATGCGCTCGCCGTTGCTATTCCGGATGCGCGCGCTGCCGTCACCCGCGACCCGGGCTGTGGCACGCCCGGTGGTTGGGTCGTTCCTGCCGACGCCCCGGTCGTATTGGTTGCTCTCAGCGGCGGCCCTGACTCACTCGGGTTGGCGGCGGCGCTCGGCTTTGAGGCAGCGAAGTGCGGCGTTCGAGCCGGAGCCGTCATCGTGGATCACGCACTGCAGCCGGGCTCTGCTGATGTTGCCGCGCGCGCGGCCGAGCAGGCGGGTTCGCTGGGGCTCGCTCCGGTCGTCATTGAGCGCGTCGACGTTACCGCGACAAAAGCCGGCCCCGAAGCGGATGCGCGAACCGCGCGATACGCCGCGCTC
>WLDR01000007.1 GCA_009704705.1 Actinomycetota bacterium
ATCCATCGCCGATTCACTGGAGTCATTCGCTCGCTTCCACAAATCTGCCTCCGTTGGTGGCGGAGTGAAATCATCTTCATCCATTGCTGTTCCCCCTTAGTTTTCTGCCGGCGCGTCAACGTCGACTGCTTCAAAAATGTTCTCGATCAGAATTGCCATGTCGTCGCCGAATTGAAACGCGGGTGGCTCTAGTTCGAATGCGTCGGATTCCTCGCTCGCGTCGGCCTGTGGATGCATTCCGAGCTTGAGACTCTCCGGACTCTTCCGCGAGCGGAATTGGGGCTGGTGCTGGTGCATGTGCATGGTTCCTCCTGAAGGGTCGCGAGTGAGATCGAAAACGGGGTGCCCGCTTTCGACTGGAGTGAGATCGTTGATCAGACGAGTTCTCTGGAAGGGAATGGATACCCCTGGGATGCGAATCCCGCGTTTTCGTTGCTCTCGACCGGCCTCGAGTGTTCAGACAGGCTACTCTCCACCACCGACATTGAGGGTCGTTTTTGCCCCGTTTTGGGGTGTGTCAGAGCACGTTTTTCCGGATGTTCGCTCTGGGCGTTACGCGAGCGAAATTGGTTGCGTTAACGACCCTCAGTGAGCTCCGCCGAGATCTTCTCGAATACCGTGCCAAAGGTCTGTAGCAGCGTTGTGGCCTGCTGCACCTGTCCGCCCACCTTGCCCACACCAGAGATTTCAACGTCGCATCCGCCCTCGGCATCGAGCACCATGATGGTGATGTTCTCGCCCCACGTCCATCCGCTCTCGTGCGAGCCGAACATCACAGTGCGCGTCAAGTCGTCCGACGAAGTGACGCTGTAGTCACGCGTCGCGACCGCCAACACCGCCGCATAGACCTCGTCCGCGGGCATCGGGTAGCGACGACGCTGCTCCTGTTGGGTGTTGAAACCATCCAGCACGGATTACCCGCTCTACATTCCCGGCAACGACAGGTTCGGCGTCACACCGAAGACCGCGCACCGGGCCGCAAGACCCGTGCCGGCCGTTGCAATGCTCGCGAGGTCGACGGCCTCGCCAGCGGCGATTGCATCAATCTGCTTCTTCAGATCTGACAGCGCACCGTCAAGACTGCTGTCGGTGCTCGTTTCGATAGCGGCCTGCACCTGAGCAGGAATGCCCGCGAGGGCCTCCCCAGCCGATTCGAGCGCCCCGGCGTCGGTCAGCGACGCAGGGTCAAGAACGGACGCCAAAGAACCCCACACCGAGGTGATGGATTCGCACGCCGACTTGTTGGCGGCGAGAGACTCGGGGGCAAGGTCAGGCACGAGTGCGCATCCGGAGAGAAGTGCGGTGGTGGTTGCAGCGATGGCGCCGAAGGCGATTACACGTCGTTGAATTCCGTTCATGTTGGAAAGTGTACGCAGTCGGCACCGACAGTTCCTTGATGTCAGCTGAGTCGGTAGCCTACATATCAGATATGTATCCAGAGAGGATGCCCGGATGCTCGATATGCGCCAACTTGCCGCCCTGGCAGCCCTCGCCAACACGGGGTCGATCGCAGCTGCCGCGCGCGAACTTGCGTGGAGCCAACCGACCGTGACGCACCACCTCAAAGGGCTGGCCACAACGCTCGGCGCACCGGTTATCGCCAGCGATGCCACCGGTACCAGGCTCACGGCCGCCGGTGAAACTCTCTTGCCGACGGCGCAAACGATTCTTGCGCTCGCGCGCCGGGCCGAGCGCGAGGTATCCATCGCGCGCGGGAGCGAAGGCGGGCTCGACCCGTTGGCCAACGCGCCGGAGCCATTGCGCGTCGGCGTGATTCCGTCGGTCGGTGCATCCGTCATGCCCTCTCTCTTGCGCGAACTGCAGACCTCGCGCGCGCAGGTGGTTGTGAGCGAAGCCGAAACGGATCGCCTCATCGCGCGCCTCGCATCGATGGACATCGACATCGCGATCTTGCTCGGTGGCGAAATCGTGCAACGGATGCTCCCGCCCGGCTCGCTCTATCGACCGCTCGGTCGCGAACGACTGGTGTTACTGCTGCCGGCCGGGCACAGGCTTGCCGGCGCAACAAACGTTGCCCTCACCGACCTGCGCGACGACACATGGGTGCTCTCGCCGTCCCCGGGTGACCCGATGGACCAACTTCTGCGCGAAGAAGCCGCGAAGGTCAACGTGAACGTGACGGGATCGGTGTTCAGTGACGACTACGCGGTGATTCAGAGCTATGTCGCGGCTGGACTGGGGCTCGCACTTGTGCCCGAGTCGGTCGTCTCAGATGAACGCCATGACCTCGCGACAGCGACGCTGCGCGGTGAGCGATTCGTGCGCGAAATTGGTGTCGCTGTCGCGCCGCACGCGCCACGCCCGCTCGTCGAGCCCTTTGTTGAGCGGTTGCTCGCGAACGGGAGCTAGCGAACGGGTGCTAGCGAACGTCGCGAAGCGACCTAATTGAGCTCAATCGTCCCGGTGTAGACCAGGTCTGCCGGGCCACTGAGCGAGACGTGCTCACCGTCTTCGGCGGCAAACATGCGCACAGCGAGGGTGCCGCCGGGAACATCCACTCGCCAGTTGTGTGGAGCGCCGTCGCCCGCCCAGTAGCGCGTGGCGAGGGCGGCCGCGACAACGCCTGTGCCGCACGATTGCGTCTCGCCCGAGCCACGTTCGTGCACGCGCATGCGAATGCGACCGACACCGTCTTTGACGAGCGGGTCGAAAGGCACGACGAGCTCGACGTTGGCGCCAGCAGTCGGTGCTGGATCAAGAATGGGAACAACCGAGAGATCGGCCGCGTCGAGTTCTGCCTCGTCTGCCAGAGCAGCTACCACGTGCGGGTTTCCGACGTTGATGCTGACGCCCGGACGAGCGACGGACACGCCACGCACGCGAACAAGTGGTTCTTCACTTTCGAGCTTCCATCGGCCCATGTCTGTTTGGAAGCCGTTGGAACTGCGCGCGATGTCGCGCACACCGGCGCGCGTGCCGATTGCCAAGGCCCCGGCGTCGGGAATTTCGGCAAGCCCTGAGGCGCTCAAGAACTTGGCAAAGACGCGCGTGCCGTTGCCGCACATTTCGCCAACTGATCCGTCGGAGTTCGAGTAGTCCATGAACCACTCGGCCGTCGGCTCTTCGGCAAGTGCATCCGCGCCGGCCGGGTCTGGCTCAATCGCGCCGGTGGGCTTGCCCTTCTTGTCGAGCACGGGTCGGTTGAGCTTGGCCGAACGGACTGCTCGGATCACCCCGTCGGCTCCGACGCCGAAATTCCGGTCGCAGATTGCGCGCACCTGGTCGGGTGTGAGCACGATGTCGCCGTCAGGGTCAACGAACAGCACGAAGTCGTTGCCCGTGCCGTGACCCTTAGTGAAGTGCAGTGCGAAGCTCACGTTTCACAGCCTACGACTCCGCCCTGATGCTCGAGGCTCACGACCGGTCAGCGATGACGCGCGAAACGACCTGGCTCGCATTCCCGACATCACCCGCTGGCAACCACTCGAGGTCGTCATAGCGTTTGAACCAACTGACCTGCCGACGCGCATAACGGCGCGTGAGCGCCTGAGTTTCGGCTATTGCTTCACTCTGGGCAAGCGCGCCATCAATCTGTGCCAACGCCTGTGCGTAGCCAATGGCGCGACGTGCCGTAACTCCATCCCGAATGCCACCGGGGATGAGGCTGCGCACCTCGTCGACCAGCCCACTTGCCCACATGGCTTCGACGCGCTCGTCGAGTCGCGATACGAGTCGTTCACGGTCTTCGTGCAACCCAAAAATTTGCGTCGGTCGCCAGTAGTCGGGTTCGTCCGGCAATGTGCCGAGTTCAGCCGAGTTGCCCGTCATTTCGATCACTTCGAGGACGCGGATGATCCGCCGCTCGTTCTTCTGATCGATCCGCGCTGCCGCGCTCGGCGCGACGGCCTTTAGTCGAGCAAACATCTGGCCGGGGCCATTCATCGCAAGCTCTTCTTCGAGGCGCGCGCGGATCTCATCATCGTGACCGGGAAAGTCAAAGTTGAACAACACGCTCGAGACGTAGAGCCCGGATCCGCCGACCAGAATGGCAACGGCCCCGCGCGAGTGAATCTCGTCAATCGCCTTTCGGGCTTCTACTTGGTACCACGCGACGGCCGCTTCGTCGGTTGGGTCGAGCACGTCGATGAGGTGGTGAGGAACACCCCGCCGCTCACTCTCGCTCAGCTTTGCCGTGCCAATGTTCATTCCGCGATAGAGCTGCATCGCATCCGCGTTGACAATCTCGGCTGATATTCCGCGTCGGCCAAGTTCGTCAACCGTCTCGAGCGAGAGACCGGACTTGCCCGTTCCCGTGGCTCCAACGATGGCAATGATCTCGGTCACTGTGGGGCCGGTCTAGGCGCGTGAGCGAAGGGCGGGCATGCCGAGTCCGACGGAGGGGCCGCCGGGCGTGCCGTGCGTTGAGCCCAGATTGACCGCCCCGCTCGAAGCTGGAACGCCACACGACTCGGCCTGCGATCGATCCCATGCGTCACCCGCCCGCGTGCGACGCAGCGAGTAACCCTCGTCCGCGAGCAAATGGAACGGCGCGGCCTGCGTGATGGTGACCGTCGCAATGTCGCCGGGTCGAGGAATCTCGGCCCCTTCGGGAACTTCGAAGTGCACGAGGCGCATGTCTGGTGTGCGCCCACCGAAACGGTGACTGGCAGCTTCTTTACGGCCTTCGCCGTTCGCAACGAGAACGTCGACGGTGCGACCGATCTGTGCCTGGTTTTCTTCGAACGAAATCCGGTTCTGCAGTGCGACCAGTCGCTCGAAGCGCTCTTGCACTACTTCTTTCGGCAGCCGGTCGGGCATTGTCGCCGCCGGTGTGCCCGGGCGAATCGAATACTGGAATGTGAAGGCGATGGCGAATCGTGCTTCCTCGACCACGCGAAGGGTTTCTTGAAAGTCCTCTTCGGTTTCACCGGGGAATCCGACGATGATGTCGGTTGAAATCGATGCGTCGGGGATGGCCGCACGCACGCGATCCAAGATGCCCAGGAACTTGTCGCTCCGGTACGAGCGGCGCATGGCCTTAAGAATGCGGTCGCTGCCCGACTGCAGTGGCATGTGCAGCTGCGGCATTACGTTGGGCGTCTCCGCCATTGCCGCAATCACGTCATCGGTGAAGGCGGCCGGGTGCGGGCTTGTGAATCGAACGCGTTCGAGTCCCTCGATCTCGCCGGTGGCACGAAGCAATTTGCCGAACGCGAGCTTGTCGCCGAACTCAACACCGTAGGTGTTGACGTTTTGGCCGAGAAGCGTGACTTCGATGGCGCCGTCGGCGACGAGTGCTTCAACTTCGGCGAGTACGTCACCGGGGCGTCGATCGCGTTCTTTTCCGCGCAGGCTCGGCACGATGCAGAACGTGCACGTGTTGTTACAGCCGACAGAGATGGATACCCAGCCGCTGTAGGTCGAATCGCGCTTGGTGGGCAGCGTCGAAGGGAACGTTTCGAGCGACTCGAGAATCTCGATTTCGGCCTGAGCGTTGTGGCGGCTGCGCTCGAGCAAGCCGGGCAGGGCGCCCATGTTGTGAGTTCCGAAGACGACATCAACGTAGGGCGCGCGCGTGATAACGGCGGCTTGGTCTTTCTGGGCGAGGCATCCGCCAACGGCAATCTGCATGCCCTCTCGGTTGCGCTTGATGCTGGCGAGATGGCCTAAGGTTCCGTAGAGCTTGTTCGACGCGTTCTCGCGAACGGCGCACGTGTTGATGATGATCACGTCCGGTTGTTCATCCGTTGCCGCACGCAGCAGGTCGGGATTGATTTCCACCTCGTGGGCCCGGCTGAACTTCACATAACCAGCCGACTCCATGGCGCCAGCGAGACGCTCGGAGTCGTGCACGTTCATCTGGCAACCGAAGGTGCGCACTTCGTATGTTCGCGCGCGATCGCCGTCGAACGCCGCGTCGGACGCGGTGATGACGGTGGGCTCAGACGATACGAGAGACATGACTGTCTAATTTTACGTGTGAGCGGGTCAGCCCGCGTTCCGCGTCGAGTCAAGAGCCTCGCGAACGGCGTCGCGAACCGTGGAACCATTGAATCCGCGGCGGCTGAGGAAGCCGACGAGCCGTCGTTCCGCCGTCGCGCGGTCGAGACGCCCGAGCTGGCGGGCTCGCGTGAGCGCGACCTCCAGCGCCTTGTCGGCTTCGGATTCATCGCTCATGTTTGCGAGAACCCGGTTGCAAATGTCCGGGTCGATGTGGCGTCGGCGCATTTCCGACGCAATTGCGCCACGACCCTTGCCTTTTCGCTCGGACCACGCGCGAGCGAGTGCCTCGGCGAGCCGCTCATCGTCGACATAGCCAAGTCGCTCGTAGCGTTCCACCCACCGAAGGGCATCCAGCTCAGGAATGCCCTGCTGAACGAGAAAAACCCGAACCTCCCCCGACGACATGTCGCCCGCGGTGAGTTTGCGAATGACAATCGAGTCGAGGCGTTCGAGCTCGGCGTCCAGCAGCAGCGAATCCACCGCCGCCTCCCGTTCGATGTCGGAAGCGGCTGCCGGGTCGGCGGAACCCGCCGCCATGTCATGAACCACGGCCGGTATTGGCGCTGGTTCTGCAACGTGCACTGATTCGTGAAGTGCACCGTTGTCTGCGTCGGGATCAGGAGTGACCCACGGCAGATACGTCACGTTTGACATGGCGGCGGTCCGTTCGAAACGAACTAGGCGGTCTTTTCGATGTTCATCGCCGCAGCAAGCTGCGCGTCAACATCATCGATGGCCGGTGTGGTTGATGCGTCAACGACCGGAGTCGCTACTTCGACCGGCGCATTCGGGTCGACAATCACACCGAGCTTGACGAGAATCTTGTGTTCAATCTCGTTTGCGGTCTCCGGGTTTGAGAGCAGGAAGTTGCGCGAGTTCTCTTTACCCTGACCGAGCTGTTCACTCTCGTAGGTGTACCAGGCGCCCGACTTCTTGACGATGCCGTGGTCGACACCGAAGTCGATGAGGCTACCCTCACGCGAAATGCCCGTGCCGTAGAGAATGTCGAATTCGGCCTGCTTGAACGGCGGGGCCATCTTGTTCTTGACGACCTTGACGCGGGTGCGGTTACCAACCGCTTCGGTGCCGTCTTTGAGGGTTTCGATTCGACGGATGTCGAGGCGCACGCTCGCGTAGAACTTGAGCGCCTTTCCACCGGCGGTCGTCTCGGGGCTTCCGAAGAAGACACCGATCTTCTCGCGGAGCTGGTTGATAAAGATCATCGTGGTGTTCGTCGTGTTGAGACCACCCGTGAGCTTGCGCAACGCCTGAGACATCAGACGTGCCTGCAGGCCGACGTGCGTGTCACCCATCTCGCCTTCGATTTCGGCGCGGGGCACGAGTGCGGCCACCGAGTCGATGACGATGAGGTCGATCGAGCCCGAGCGAACGAGCATGTCGGCGATTTCGAGTGCCTGCTCACCCGTGTCGGGCTGCGAGACGAGAAGCGCGTCAATATCGACACCGAGCTTTTTGGCGTACTCAGGGTCGAGAGCGTGCTCCGCATCGATGAAGGCAGCGATGCCACCGGCGCGCTGCACATTGGCAATCGCGTGAAGCGTGAGCGTGGTCTTTCCCGAAGATTCTGGACCGTAGATTTCACAGATACGGCCACGTGGGAGCCCGCCAATGCCGAGAGCAACATCGAGTGCGATGGACCCAGTGGGGATCACCTCAACGGGAGCGCGTTCATCAGAACCGAGGCGCATGACGGAACCCTTACCGAACTGTCGGTCGATCTGGGCGAGGGCTGTTTCGAGTGCTTTTTCGCGGTCAGCGGCGGATGCCATGGCCGTCTCCTTTTCTTGTTGTGAGGTGATTCGCCTATCGGCTGTCGAGCCGCCGGTTCGCTACCGCTCGGCCAGAGATCTGGCGGAACGGGCGCTGCCCGGTGCTTTCGACAAGGCGGATGCTCGTTGAGCGATGTGCGTCACAGTACGTTGCCCCGCCGACACTGATGTCGGCGTGACGTTGCGTGTGAGCAACGCGCATCTTCGAGAACATGTTTAGGAGACTACTCCCGATTCGAAGAAATCTTCGAACAGGCGCGTTCGGCGTGTTGCGCGTGTCGCGCTAGTCCTTCTTGGGCTCGGGGCGACCTGCGCCATAGCGGCGGGTCGGTGGAACATCCATCGCGTCGCACAGTGCGAGCCACACCTCGCGGGCGTCGACGCCAGCCTGGAGCGCTTGGGCTGCGGTTCGGCCACCGAGAGCACCGAGCACCATGTCTTGCGCCACCGTACGACCGTACGCCTCACCGAACTCCTCGCTGATGGCGCGCCAGAATTCGCTGAGTTTCATGACGACAGGCTACGCGCCCGCGCACCCCTTCGTGGGGCAGGCGTAGTCGGGTGCGTTCGGATACATCATGCAACCGCCGAGAACGATCCGGCCGGCTTCGACTTCGTCGAACGCGTCAGGAGCAGGAAAGCCGTAGACAATGGGAACGACGGTGGCTGAGCACAGCACACAGACGTCGCCCTCCGCGAGCATGCGCGCAGCTGACGCGCGACGAGCCACGGTCGACTACTTGGTTGCGAAGTCGCTGAGGAACTCAGCGGGAACCGTGTCGGGAATCGGCATGATTCCCTCGAGACGACCAACGCGTTCGCTGACGTCGGCGAGAATCGTCGACATCGGAACATCAAGTGCCTCGGCGACGGCGTACAAAATTTCGCTGGATGCTTCTTTCTGACCGCGTTCGACCTCACTGAGGTAACCGAGCGCGACACTGGCACGACTCGCGACCTGACGCAGGGTCTGGCCCTGCTGAAGACGGAGGTTGCGAAGGACGTCACCAAGCTCACGGCGTACGAGAATCATTCTTTGCCTCCCAAATTGTTGCGGTCTATATGGATGAGATTACCTTCATCCGATGACACTCACCCTAGCGACAGAAAACTGAATGCGTGGTGTGTGCACCGAATGTAACGGAGGGAAAGTCTGATTTATTCCCGACATTCTGATGCGTCGAAATGACTAGTCGGTTTGTGTGACGGCTTCGAGCAAGAGCCCCCAGGCTGTTTCGAGCGTTTGCTTGCGAATTTGCGCGCGTGAGCCACTGAACGAGTACTCGTTGACGACGGCAGCATCCGGGCCGACGAGACCGATAAAGACCATGCCAACCGGTTTTCCCTCTTGAATGTCGGGACCCGCCACACCCGTTGTCGAGACGCCGATGTCGGCGCCAAACATCTCGCGCACCCGATCAGCCATGGCGGCGGCCGTTTCGGCCGAGACGGCGCCCGAGTTGTCGAGAACGGCGAGAGGCACACCGAGCACGTCGTGCTTGGCATCCGTCGAATAGACAGTGACTCCCCCACGAACCACGTGAGACGCGCCGGGCACCTCGGTGAGTGCCGCACACAGAAGGCCTCCCGTGAGCGACTCGGCGACAGCAACGGTGAGCCCGGTGTGGGCGAGAAGTTCGACGACCTCGGCCGCGTCAGCCACGGACTTTGGTTTTCGGTGACGCGGCACGCTTGGCTCGCGCAGCCGAGACGACGTAGTCGAGGCCCGACGCCAGGGTCGCGACCGTTGCGATTGTCATGAGCACCAGGTTGAACGTGTTGTACCAGTCGCCCACGAGCGGGGCCAGTGGGAGCAACGCACTCGAGATGGCGAGGAACTGAAACACCGTCTTGACTTTGCCCGCCCACGACGCCGCCACGACGACGTTGACGTTGAGTTCGAACATTCGCCACACCGTGATGCCCACTTCGCGAACCAGGATGATCGCTGTGACCCACCACGGCAGTTCGCCGAGTATGGAAAGCGCGATGAGCGCGCCACCGGTGAGCACTTTGTCGGCGATGGGATCCATGAGCTTGCCGAAGTCGCTGACCGCATCGAACCGGCGCGCAATCCAGCCGTCGATGCCGTCGGTCGCCATGCCCACAATGAACAGGCCGGCCCCCCACCAGCGCAACGACGACTCGGTGTCAGAACCGGCGGTGAGAAGCAAGGTGATGAAAACCGGCGCGAACAGGATGCGCACGATCGTGATCGCGTTGGGAACGTGCTTCATTCGCCGCGACCCGTCAGCGACCATCCGTCTTCGTCGGACTCACCCTCGACCTCGGGCAACCCGGCTCCGAGCACGCCGTCGGCATGGGTCGGGGCGGCCGGTGCCGGGGCGGCCGAGCTCGGCGCATCCAGCCCGCGCAGCTGCGAAATGATGCCGGCAATCTGGTCTGGCGTGACGAGCACCTCGCGCGCCTTCGAACCCTCAGACGGGCCCACGATCGCGCGCTGTTCCATGAGGTCCATCAGGCGACCGGCCTTGGCGAAACCAACGCGCAGCTTGCGCTGCAACATCGACGTGGACCCAATCTGCGTCGACACAACGAGTTCAACCGCTTGGCACAGCAACTCCAGGTCGTCTCCGATGTCGGGATCGATGTCACGTCGCTCGACGGCCGCGGCCACGTCTTGGCGATACTCCGGCTGCGCCTGCTTGGTGACGTGCGAGACGACCTTATGAATTTCGTCTTCACCAACCCACGCACCCTGCACGCGAATGGGCTTGTTCGCTCCCATGGGCAAGAAGAGTGCGTCACCCTGACCGATGAGCTTGTCGGCACCCGGCTGGTCGAGAATGACGCGCGAGTCGGTGACACTGGCGACCGCGAAGGCGAGACGGCTGGGCACGTTGGCCTTGATGAGGCCCGTCACGACATCGACACTCGGTCGCTGAGTAGCCAGCACCAAGTGGATGCCCGACGCGCGAGCCAGCTGAGTGATTCTTACCACCGAGTCTTCGACATCCCGTGGCGCAACCATCATGAGGTCGGCAAGCTCGTCGACGACGACGAGCAGATACGGGTACGGGCGCAGCACTCGCTCGCTGCCCGGCGGAAGTTTGATGGCGTTCTTCACGACGGCTTCGTTGAAGTCGTCAATGTGACGAAACCCGAAACTCGCCAGGTCGTCGTATCGCATGTCCATTTCTTTGACGACCCACTGCAGCGCTTCGGCCGCCTTCTTGGGGCTCGTGATGATGGGCGTGATGAGGTGAGGAACACCCGCGTACGGCGCGAGTTCGACGCGCTTCGGGTCGATGAGAACGAGGCGCACCTCTTGCGGAGTCGCCCGCATCAGCACGCTCGTGATCATCGAGTTGATGAAGCTCGACTTACCCGACCCCGTCGAACCGGCGACAAGAAGGTGAGGCATCTTCGCGAGGTTGGCGACGACGTAACCGCCCTCAACGTCTTTACCCATGCCGATAGTCATCGGGTGCATGCTCTTCGTCGACGCGGGGCTACGCAGTACGTCACCGAGCGTGACGATCTCGCGGTCGGTGTTCGGAATCTCGACACCGATGGCGCTCTTGCCCGGAATGGGCGAAAGGATGCGCACTTCGTTGGAGGCAACGGCGTACGAGAGGTTCTTCGACAGGGCCGTCACGCGCTCGACCTTGACGCCGGGGCCGAGTTCAATCTCGTACCGCGTCACGGTCGGGCCGCGGTTGAATCCCGTGACTTTGGCATTCACGTCGAATTGGTCGAGCACCTTTGTAATGGCGCGCACAACGTCATCGTTGGCCTCGGAACGGGCTTTGTGCGGCGGGCCGGCCGCAAGCACGCTCGGGGCAGGTAGGCGGTAGGGCGCGCGCGGGCCATCCGGCTTGGCAACCGGTGTCGGGTCTTGATCGCCCGACGTGGTGACCGCCGGAATCTCGATGGGCGCCGTTGCGTTCGACGAATCTCCGGCACCAACCGTGCCCACAAGCTCGGTGTCGTTCAACTGGGCCATGAGCGCGGTCGCGCTGAACTCATCGGATGCGCTGGAGCCGTCGACCGGCGTGAGGTCAACCACTGCTGAAGCCGGGTCAATGACAACCGGCGAGTCGTACGCTTCTTTTTCGCGACGCGATGAATTGCGACGCCACCACGGCACGTTGTCGCTCTCGTAGGGTTCGAGATCGTTGATGACAAGACCAGTTTCGCGCTTCGGGGTCTCGCTCTCCTCGCGTTCGTGCTCGCCAAACAAGTACACGTAGAGTTCACGGAATCGCGAACCGATTCGGTTCGGCGGTGTCTTCGTGATGATGAGAATCGACATCAGCAACACGACCGAGGTCACGACGACGGAACCGGTCGGGGTGATGAGCGTCGACAGGGGCCCAGCGACAACCCATCCGACAAGGCCACCGGCTGCGGCGAGTGCGGGCATGCCGAGTGATGGTGCGGGCATGCCGCCAAAAATGTGTGCGAGACCGGATGCGCCCGCGACCAGCAGCGCCAAACCGATACCAATGCGGCTGTTGTCGCTCACCGAGCGCGGGTGCAAGAACAGCCAGATTGCAAGCAACAGCAAAACGACGGGCAGGCCGTAGGCGATGACACCAAACAAGCCGGCGACAGTCCAGTCGCGAATCAGTTGCGCGATTTCGTTACCAGGCAGGAACCACTGAACAACCGCACCGGCAATCGCGGCGAGCACGAGCAGAAATGGAACGCCGTCGCGCCGATCTTCGGGCGCGAACTTCTCAGGTCCGAGCATTCGGAACATGCCACCGGTCAGGTGTGCCATGCCCATCCACAGACGCGCGAGACCCGTGTGTTCGATGGGCGTTGGCGTCTTGGATGCCCGTGTGCTCGCCGCGCGCGCGGTAGAACCCCGTCCCGTGGCTCCACGCCCGGTGGATTTCCGGGTCGACGACGACTTCGATGATGATCGGCGCGACGAATTACGGGCGGTTGCCATGCCTACACGGTACGCGCGAGCACGCACTCTGCCCCGGATTGACGGGCGAGTGTTGGCACAACCGCAGGCGTTACTTCTGCAACCAGACCGTGGAGTTGCCCGGTAGCTTGCCGTCGACGAGTGGTGCACTCGACAGCACGACTTTACCCTCGGGAAGCCGCACCGAACGGTGTGAGAAATTGGTGACGCTGTGCCAGCCATTGGGTCGGGCAAAGTGCACAACCGTTCCCTTGCTGCGAACCCACTCCAGCGATTCTGTCGTCAGAGACTTCTTGCGAAGCTCGAGAGCAGAGCGGTAGAGGTTCAGCGTGGAGTCTGCTCGGCTGTCTTCCGCGGCAACCGAGTAGTCACCGAACCAACCGGGCATGGGCAAGTGTGCGCCACCGGTGCCGAAACCGAACGACGTGCCGGTCTTCTCCCACGGCAGTGGCACGCGGCATCCGTCTCGCCCCTTGCGCTTGCCACTGTCGCGCAGCCACATCGGGTCTTGAAGAGCGTCACCGGGCAGGTCGGCCACTTCGAAGAGGCCGAGCTCTTCGCCCTGGTAAATGTAGGTGCTGCCGGGGAGCGCGAGCAGGAGCATGATCGCTGCGCGGGCACGCTGCTGGCCGAGCTCACGGTCGAGGCGTGGCGCCTCTCCATCACTCAACAGCCACTTTTCGAGGTTGGCCTTCTGCGGCAGACCGTAGCGTGACGCGTGACGAACGACATCGTGGTTCGACAACACCCACGTCGACGATGATCCCGACTTCGCAGCGAGGTCAACGTTGAATTCGATGCTCTTCTTGAACTTCTTTGCCGACCACGGCGTGATGAGTAGGTCAAAGTTGAACGCCTGACCAAGTGTTTCCGGGCTCGAGTAGCGCGGGCGACGCTCGGTGGGAACCCAGGCCTCAGCCACGGCCACGCGTGGCGGGTCGTACGAATTGAAGACCTCGCGCCATCCGCGGTAAATCTCGATTGTGTCGTCCCGATCGAAGAGATGGTGAGAACCGTCGAGTGGGATGTGCGTTTCGTCGTAACCCGGAATCTTCGGGTACGGCTCGGACATGTCTTTCTTCAGCGCGTGAGCAACGTCGATGCGGAATCCATCCACGCCACGATCTGACCAAAAGCGAATGGTCTTCTTGAAGTCGTCGATGACTTCTTCGTTGTCCCAGTTGAAGTCGGGCTGCTCGGGAGCGAAAAGGTGCAGGTACCACTGTCCCGGGGTGCCGTCCGCGTTTGTGGTGCGCGTCCACGAGCTCGGCCCGAAGTGCGAGGGCCAGTCATTGGGTGGCAATTCTCCGTTGACACCCTTCCCATCGCGGAAGATGTAGCGATCACGTGCTGCCGAACCGGGTGCGGCCGCCAGCGCTTCTTGGAACCACACGTGCAAGTCGGACGAGTGATTCGGAACGACATCAACAAAAACGCGCATGCCGCGCTTGTGATACGCCGCCATCATCTCGTCGAAGTCGGCGAGCGTGCCGAGCTTCGGGTCGACATCACGATAGTCGGCAACGTCGTATCCACCATCGGCGAGTGCAGACGGGTAGAACGGACTAAGCCAGATGGCGTCAACGCCGAGGTCGGCGAGGTAATCGACTTTGGATGTGATGCCCTTGACATCCCCGAGTCCATCACCGTTCGAATCCTTGAACGAGCGCGGGTAAACCTGATACACAACGGCCTGCCGCCACCAATTCTCGTCGCCGGCGAGGAAAACAGACGATGCCATGACTACTTCTTTCGTGAGGAACCTGATGAACATTGGGCGGACAATCGCAACTGTCGACGCGCGTCGATAATATCAGTCGTGGAAGACTTATCGCCATCGAAAGGAAAGTCTAAATGCTGTCGCGTGAGAACGAATGGATCTGGGACTCGTGGTTTGTCGTCGACGGTGACGAGCTGCACGCGTTCTACCTGATGGCACCAAAATCTCTGGGTGACCCCGACCTGCGCCACACCAACGCGCGCATTGGCCATTCGGTATCGACGGATGCTCGCACCTGGACACAACTGCCGGACGCGTTTGGGCCCAGCGACGGAGACGGTTTCGACAATCAGGCCATCTGGACCGGGAGCATTATCATGGAGGGCGACCTCTGGCACTTCTTCTACACCGGCATCAACCGAGAGACCAAAGAACGAGTTCAGAAACTGGGGCACGCGACATCGCCCGATCTCATCACGTGGACGCGCGTCTCGAGCGAGCCCATTCTGCAGGCAGCGCATCCCTATGCGACAAAAGAAACCTCGGCCGACGGAGCCGAGCACTTTCGCGACCCGTGGGTTTTCTTTCTCGAGGGCGAGTGGCACATGACGGTCACGTCGAACGGGCTCGATGGCTGGGGTACCGTGGCGCACGCCACCTCACCCGACCTCAGAACGTGGACCTTGCAAGCCCCGCTCGTGGAGAACAGTCAGCTGCGACAGATCGAAGTGACCGAGACCATCTGCGTTGATGGCTCGTGGGTGCTCATTTTCTGCTGTGGTCCGCGTGACGTGGAGCGCGCCGGTGTGACGAAAGCATTCGGCACATACGCCGTTCCCGCGGATGGCCCTGCCGGGCCGTTCGACATGGACACCATTGATTTGATTGCCGACGGCGTCTATGCCGCTCGTGTCGTCGAGTTCCGTGGCGAAACCCTGCTTCTCGGATTTCTCGACACCGGCGAACCAGGTGGCTTCACGGGTGTCATCAGTGACCCAATTCCCGTGCGACTCAACGAACGAGCAACACTCAGCGTCTAGCTCAGTCGCTACTTCACCGCTCCGGCGGAGATGCCCGAGATGATGCGCTTCTGCATCAAGAAGAAGAAGATGAGAATCGGGATGACCGACAACAGCAGACCCGCCATCGCGAGACCGTAGTCTGACGTGTACTTGCCGTAGAAGACAAAGGTCTTCAGCGGCAACGTTTTTTGGTCGGTATCGCTCAGTACGACCGAGGGCAACAAGAAGTCGTTCCAGATCCAGAGCGCGTTGATGATGGCAACCGTAGCCGTCACTGGCCCGAGCATCGGGAAAATGATCTTGCGGAACGTCTTGAAGGGGGATGCGCCATCAATGGCGGCTGCCTCGTCCAGTTCGTATGGAATGTTGGATATAAAGCCGTGGTAGAGGAACGTTGATAGCGCTACGCCAAAGCCGACGTAGAAGAAAGCAATAGTGAACTGGTTCTGCGGAAAGTTGATTCCGCGCTGTCCGAAGAAGCCCACGAACGGAATCATCAAGGCCTGGAACGGCACGATCATCGACGCAACGAGCACAAGGAACGTCACCGAGGAGAACTTGTTTTTCGTGCGTGCGAGGTAATAGGCCAGCATCGACGACGTGATGATGATTGCCGTGACGCTAATGATGGTGACGATGAGTGAGTTGCCCAAGGACTGCCAATAGCCCATCTTGTTGATGGCATCGACAAAATTCTTCCAGCGAATCTCAACCGGCAGGCCGAGTGGGTCGTTGAGCACAGCCCGCTTTTCTTTGAACGCGTTAATCAACACAAGTACGAAGGGGAAAGCGTAAAAGACAGCGAGAACGCTGGCAAAGATGAAGAAAAACCAGTTGATTCGTTTTGCGCGTTTCATCGCTGGACCTCCATGCGCTTCGAGATGATGACTTGCGCGAGAGCCGCAACCGCAATCACAACGAACATGATGATTGCTTGAGCCTGTCCGGTCGCAAAATTTCCGTACCCGAAGGCTTCCTTGAAGACGTGGAGCGAAATCAGCTCTGTGGTTCGATACGGGTTGCCGTTGGTGAGTGCCAGGTTCAGGTCATAGGCCATGAAGCTGTTTCGCATCGTGAGGAAGAGAGAAATCGTGAAGGCCTGGGCCATGAGCGGAAGCTTGATGAAGAAGAGAGTTTGTGCGTTGTTTGCTCCATCGATGAAGGCGGCTTCAAGCACGTCTTTTTCCACGGACATCAGCGCTGTCACGTAGATGATCATCATGTAGCCAGACATCTGCCAGACGGTCACGATGACCATGGCCCAGAACGCGGTGGTCGTGTCGAGGAGCCAGTTTTCTTGGAAGATCGGGATTCCGGTCGATTCAGCAAGCCGAGGGAAAGCCTGGCCAAAGATGAACTGCCAGATGAGCCCAAGGATGACGCCACCGATCAGGTTCGGAACAAAGAATGCGGTGCGCAGAACGTTGACGCCGCGCAGCGGAATGGTGACCAGCAGCGCGAGCCCGAAAGCCACGACGTTGACCAGCACGAGGGATGCGGCGACATAGAGAAGCGTGAGAACGAGAGAGCCCCAGAACGCCTGATCGCCGAAAGACTTTACGTAGTTGTCGAAACCGACAAACGTGTCGGACGTGAACCCGTCCCAGTTAGTGAAACTGAAGTACAGACCGCGCGCAAAGGGGATAACCAAGACGAGCGTGAAGATTGCGAGGGGAATGGACGCAAAAATGAAGAATCGACTCAGTGACTGCCCTCGAAACCTCATTGTTTATTCCCCTCATTTGGCTAGGTTGCCCGGAAGCCGCGTGAGCGACTTCCGGGCAACCTGAGCTAACTACTGCGAATGTAGCAGTTGTATTTACGACTCAGACAGTGTTACTTGGTCCAAGCAGCTTCGAGCTCAGCTGCGAGAGCTGCGCGGTCGATGATGCCGTCGTAGTACTTCTGCATGGATGCGCCATAGGCCTCCTGGAGACCCGATGGGTAGAGGCTGTTGACCCACTGCAGCGTGTTTCCAGCAGCAATGTACTCAGCAATCTCCTTGGCCATGTAGGTAGCAGGCTGAACCTTGAAGTCCTGGTACACAGGAATGAAGTTCATGCCGCCCTCTTCAACCGGACCAGCCCAGAACTTCTGGCCAGCGTCGGTGGTGAGGAACCAGGTGAGGACCTTGATAGCAGCTTCCTGCTGAGCAGCAGTTGCCTGCTCCTGGTCAACCATGATGTAGAACGGAACGCCGACCGAGATCGAGTTGTTCGCCTTGGCTGCAGCGTCGTCGCTGACGGGAACTGGCATGATGCCGAATTCGCCCTCAGGGTCCGTCGTGAGGAGGTTTGGCTCGGCCCAGTTGCCCATGAACCAGAAACCGGTCTTGCCGGTTGCGAGGTTCTCGACACCGAGGTCGTAGTCCGTGTCAGCAATCGACGCGGTCGAGATGCTGTTTGCCTTCAAAGCGTCGAACGTGTCGAGCCATGCGTTGAAGGTTTCGTTTGCAGCGAGGTCTTCGGTACCAGCGGTCAGTGCGTCAAGCACAGTCTGGTTGTCCTCAGGGGTTCCACCAACGTTGGTGTGGAAGACGTTGGTGAAGTGTGCACCAAGCGACCACCACAGGCCGGAGAAGTGGATGGGGTCAACGCCGCTTTCCTTGACAGCTGCGAAAGCCTCTTCGAGACCGGTCTGCGTCTTGACCGACTTGGGGTCAACACCAGCTGCGTCGAGAACTGCCTTGTTGTACAGGAGGCCGAAAGCTTCAGCGGTGACCGGGATACCGACCTGCTTGCCATCGATGTTCGCTACGTCGAGCGTGCCGGCAGCTGCGAGCTCAGCGAGAGGCTGACCCGTCCAGTCGATCACCTTGTCAGCCATGTCAGGAAGCTCCTGGAGGGCCGTCATGATGGTCGGAGCACTGCCTGCTTCGTAGAGCGGGGTTACCGTCTGGAGGAAGGGCTGGTCCTGTGGGGACTCAATGATCGAAACGCTAACGCAGTCAGAGTTGGTTGCGTTGTAGTCCTCGATTGCTGCGGTGAACTGGTCCTGGATCTCGACCTTGATGGTTCCGAGCCAGCTGATTTCGGTGATTTCGGCGCAGTCAGCGGTGCCGCCACCACTTGCCGAACAACCGGTCAGCGCAAATGCACCAGCGAGGGCGGTGATCGCCACGCCGGCAACAATTGCCTTCTTACGGCTTGTGAATGCCATAGTTGTTTCCCTTTCGTAGTTCAAGGGAGACCGTCTTTCTGCACTCGAAGCGAGGCAGCGGCGGTGTTCCCCCAAATGTGATTACTTGCTCTTTCGCAACCCAAATGGCCACGGATACGCGGATTCTTCACCGGGGTGATTGAAACAAGCACGCATCGTCGACGCGCGTCGACAGTTTGAATCTAGCGAAGTGATTGGGCGTTGTCTACCCAGCACATCGCGTTAAGTTGATTCGTAACCGAATCGTGATTCTCTGCCTAATTTGTTGATTCAGGCGCGTAATTGCGGGGATGCGGTGGTACTGCCCCGATTTACGAACTGAGGCTTTGCGAGAAACTGCAGCGTGGACGTCGAATCACCATTAAGGCGTGCGATGAGGTAGTCGGCCGCTTTGCGACCGAGTTCGCGACCATCCACGCCAATGGTCGTTTGAGCGGGTACGGTCATGTTTGCCGCGACGTCTGAAATACCGAAACTCATGATCGACAGGTCTTCGGGTACACGCAGGCCTCGAGAGCCGGCGGCTTCAAGAGCACCAATGAGCGCAGGTTCGTTGAATCCGATGACGGCTGTGAGGTCTGGATGCTCTGCCATCAGTTCTTCGAACGCCTGGCGCCCATCGCGAATGGTCGCCTTGACGTGCTTGATCGCAACGGAGACACCTAGCTCGGACGCGCGTCTGACGAGCGGGCCTTCGGTGCGCACCCCGGGGCCATAACCGGCTTCGATGAGTTCCTCCCTCATCGATATGAGCCCGATAGTCGTGTGGCCAAGTTCGGCGAGGTGCTCCAGTGCCATGGGGCCCCACTCGGAGAAGTCTGCGTCGACATAGGTGAGATTTTCGGAGTCGGTCGTTCTGCCAATCAAGCAAAACGGCGTGCCCGACTCGAGCAGCACATCCACCCGCGGGTCTTGAGCGCGCACCTCCATCAGCAAGACGCCTTCGACGAGCCCCTGGGACACAATCTTCTTCAGAGCATCTGTGTCTTCGACACCGTTGGGCCAGAGCAAGAGTTGATAGCCGGAAGCAGACGCGGCTTTCGTGGCCGCCTGCACGTACTCGAAGTCGGTTTCGTCGAAACCACGCTCGCCGATCGGAAAGAGGAGCGCGAGCATGCCGGACTTCTTTCGCGCTAGCGCCTGAGCCATTGCATTCGGCACGTACCCGAGCTGGTGCATCGCCTCTTCGATGCGCGCCCGAGTGTCCTCACTGATGGAACGCTCGCCGCTCAGCGCGTAGCTGACCGTGCTCTCCGAAACGCCCGCGAGTCGCGCAACGTCAGCGCGAGTGGCAGATTTGCCCAGTTTCGTTGAAGACACAGACGTAGCCTAAGAGACTTTCTCCCCGTTGCCGGCTAAGAGATAAGTCGACTTAGGCCTCAATGACGAGCGGCACGATCATGGGTCGACGGCGGTAACTCTTGTTGACCCACTGCCCCACCGTGCGACGAACCACTTGCGAGAGTTGGTGTGCATCGCGAGTGCCGTTGTGTGCGGCGTCGGCGAGCGCGGCGGCGATTGCCGGCTTGACCTCGTCAAACACGTCATCGTCTTCAGCAAATCCTCGTGCGTGAATCTCCGGGCCGACGATGATCTTGCCCGTCGTTGGATCAACAACGACGATGATCGAAATGAAGCCCTCTTCGGCGAGAATGCGTCGGTCTTTCAGGTCTGAGTCGGTCACTTCACCGACCGTTGCCCCATCGACGTAGACGAAGCCAACGTCGATTTGCCCGACGATTCGCGCGTCACCGGCAACGAGGTCAACCACCGTGCCGTTGTCGGCAAGCAACGTTCGCCGCGGGTCAACACCCGATTCAATCGCGAGATCCGCGTTCGCACGCAGGTGGCGATACTCACCGTGCACCGGCATCACGTGCGTCGGCTTGAGGATGTTGTAGCAGTAGAGCAATTCGCCGGCGGCCGCGTGACCAGAAACATGCACGCGCGCGTTGCCCTTGTGAACAACCTTCGCACCGAGCTTGGTGAGCCCGTCGATCACCCGATAGACGGCGTTTTCGTTACCGGGAATGAGGCTCGAGGCGAGAATCACCGTGTCACCCTCCCCCACCTCGATCTGGTGTTCGAGATTGGCCATGCGAGCGAGAACGGCCATCGGTTCACCCTGTGAACCGGTGGACATGTAGACGAGTCGGTCATCCGGCATGTCGGCGGCCTGCTTCGCGTCAATCAAGAGCCCCTCGGGCACAGTCAAGAAGCCAAGTTGCTCGGCGATGGTCATGTTGCGCACCATCGAACGCCCGAGCAGAACGACGTGACGCCCATTCGCCGCAGCTGCATCGAAAACCTGCTGAACGCGGTGAACGTGACTCGAGAAGCTCGCGACGATCACCCGGCGGCGAGAGCGATGGATGATGCTCTCGATGACCGGCCCGATGTCCTTCTCGAGCGGCGTGAACCCGGGCACGTCGGCGTTCGTCGAATCGGGCAGGAAGAGGTCGACACCCTCCTCGCCGAGTCGTGCGAACGCCCGCAAATCGGTGATGCGGCCGTCCATGGGTAACTGATCCATCTTGAAGTCACCCGTGTGGAGCACGAGACCGGCGGGAGTGCGGATGGCTACGGCGAGCGCATCCGGAATCGAGTGGTTCACGGCGATGAACTCGAGGTCAAACGCATCGAACTTCTCGCGGTCACCTTCGCGCACTTCGAGCGTGAACGGCTGAATGCGGTGCTCTTTGAGTTTCGCTTCGACCAACGCGAGGGTCAGCTTCGACCCGACGAGTGGGATGTCTGCCTTGAGACGCAAGAGATATGGCACCGCACCAATGTGGTCTTCGTGTCCGTGGGTGAGCACGATGGCGAGCACATCATCGAGGCGATCACGAATGTAGGAAAAATCGGGCAAAATCAGGTCAACACCGGGCTGAGTCTCCTCGGGGAACAGCACTCCGCAGTCGACGACGAGCAACTTGCCGCCGAACTCGTAGACGGCCATGTTGCGACCGATTTCGCCAACCCCACCGAGGGGAACGATGCGAAGCGTGTCGCGTGGGAGAGCGGGTGGGTCGAACAGTTCGTTCGGCATGAATTCCTTTTGTCGTGGATTGGCGCGATTAGTTTTCGCGCGTGGTGCCCGCAACCTTGGGCAGCGCGCCACCGGCGGCTGCGTTGCGATCGGGGCTGAAATTAGTGAGGTCGACACCGGGAATTTCGCCAACGAGCGCGAGTTCATCCTCGATGATGGCGGCTTCCCATTCCTCTGGGCCAACCAGGGGCAAACGAACGCGCGGTGTCGAAATGCGACCGAGGCCGTTCAGGATGTACTTGGCCGCCACAGTGCCCGGCACGTGTGTCATGACCGCACGAACCAATGGCTCGAGTCGCTTGTGCATTTCTGTGGCCGCATGAAGGTCGCCGCGGTTGACCGCATCGACAATCGCACGATATGGAGCGGGGGCGATGTTTGCCGTCACACCGATGAGTCCGACCGCGCCAATCGATAGGTGAGGCAACACGTTGGCGTCATCACCCGAGAAGTAGATGAGGTCAGTCTGGTTGAGCACGCGACTCACCTCGCTGAAATCCCCCTTGGCGTCTTTGACGCCCACGATTCGCGGGTGTTTGGCCAGGCGCAAGATTGTTTCGTACTGAATCGGGATGCCCGCACGCCCGGGAATGTCATACACGAGCATCGGCAGCTCGGTGGCGTCGGCGACCATGCGAAAGTGAGTGAGCACACCCGCCTGCGTGGGTTTGTTGTAATACGGGGTGACCGCCATGATGCCGTCGGCGCCGGCCTTGGCCGATTTCTTGGCCAGTTCAATGGCGTGCGCCGTCTCATTCGACGGACCACCCATGATGATCTTCGCGCGGTTGCCCGCGACTTTCTTGCCGACCTCGACGAGCTTGACCTTCTCGGCGTCGGTCAGCGTGGATGTCTCGCCCGTGGTACCCGTAACGACAATGCCATCAGCCCCGGCAGTGACGACAGAGTCGATGTGTCGCTCAACGTCGTTCCAATCGACCTCACCATCGTGAGTGAAGGGTGTGACAAGTGCAACGAGAACCTGTCCAAAGGGATTTTCTACCACGGAGACAGGTTAGCGCGAACGGTGCCCCGACCTCGCGCGCACCTAGGGTGCGACCCGGCCGTTCTCGTTGAAGGTCTCGTAGGTCATCGGCATGAGCTCGGCCCAGAAATCTTCCATCTTCTCGGCAACCATCTCGATCTCACGTTGCGGAAACGAGGGGAAGTGCGTGCCCTCACGCTTGGTGCGCAGCGAGAGGAAGGTCATGAGGGAGCGTGAGGTCATCGTCACATACGTCGACGAGTAGATGGCCACGGGCAACACGCCACGCGCGACCTCACGAGCGATGCCGGCTTCG
>WLDR01000070.1 GCA_009704705.1 Actinomycetota bacterium
GCCAACTTGCTGAGCAAGCTCTTGTCGCGTGATGCTCTGCGCACTACGAATCTCTTCGACACGGTTGGCTACCGCTGGTTCTTCCGACTTCGCTTTGCGGCTCATGGAAGTAGCATAAATGCTATGTAGCAATAATGCAACATAAAGTCGCGAGCGCTCTCTCGCGGTGGATGATTACCCTTGCCTACGCTCACGATCGCGCCTTGGAGATTGGAAGAACCCACAAGGTAGCTCTGAAGTCTCAAATCCCGATGTTGATACTGATGGTCATGCTCACGGTTGCGGGACTTTGGTCTTTGTCGGCCGGGATGAGTGGCTAGTTTTCGCCGTTCCTTCTCTCTCTAGGGCTTTACGAAGCGGTTCTCGATCAGGTAATTCGCCATCGAATAGCGCCAAGCAGCGGATAAGTGCGCTCGGTGCTTCCCACATACATCGTGCTCGACCAGCTGCAGCAGCAGCTCAACTACTGATTCTTCATGGCGAAAGTCACGCGGTTCTTGTCGGAAAAACTTTGGCCAAACAAGGAAACAGTCGGTTGGTGACACAAGACGGTGCAACTTGATCTGGCGTCTCGCGGACTGCTTGTGAGAGAACTCAAGTCGAAGCCACTGCGCTGGCATCGCTCCTAGTTCTGCGACAGGCGACCTTGCGCCGTATTGCGTTTGCCCGACGCAACTTGAAGCGCTCCGACTTTGCCGAAACCAAATGGCGGCATGTTGACGTACACATTTTCGGTCTTGCCCTTTTCGACGACATACGTCTCGTGCCAGATGCCCACGGCCTTTGATTTCATCGCGAGCTTGTTGAACGACCGCCATGCGGGCAGGTGTTCCGAATCCTTCGCCTTGGCATACTCGATCAGCTTGTCGGCGCTCTCCCAATACTGAACGAGGATGAGCGTGCGCCCCATCCACATTTCATACGACGTGAAGCCGAGCTCGCGATGAATGTGGAGCTCCTTCAACATTTTGGGCATGGCGAGAAAAACCGGTAGCCAGCGATGAATCGCAAACACGTTGTTGAAGCGCATGCCGATCATGAACAACACGAAGTCGGTCTCGGCAATTGCCGTCATTCTTTCGCTTCGAATTCGTGCCATTGTTCGCGCCTTTCAGAGTCCCAAAATTTAGTTTACCAGTAAACAATATTGTATACACGTAAACTTGTTTCATGCAAGAGCGGCGAATCAGCTTTCTCCTGAACGACTTGGTGCGTGAACTCAACGGCCAAGCAGACTCATTGCTGCGTCGCAAATTCGACATCACATACAGCCAATTCGTTTTCTTGTTGATTGTTGGCGAGAACTCTGACGTCGACATCACACGTCTTGCGTTATCACTGGGGGTGACGAAGGGTGCCGTGAGTAAGCGGATGAGTTGGTTCGTCGAGCGCGACCTCGTCGCCACACACCAGAGCCCCGGCAACTCGAAGAGAGTACTCGTCACGCTAACCGACAAGGGTGCGTCACTTGCCCAGGCAGCCGGCAACTTTCTCGAGGCCGAGTTCTTGTCGACAATCTCGACCTCGCCGGAATTTAACCAGGCCCTACTCCGCAGTGAGCTTCAGAAGATGCTGGAGCTTTTCGTGAGCAAGCGTGTCAGCAAGACCTAGTTAGGCTCACAAAGACTCAGGCGAATCCCGATTCTCCGAGTCAATGGCCAACATCGCGCGCAGCGTGTCATCCGCCGTCGCGACGATGGCGTGCGTCTGAGCGATGAGCTCCTCGGCCGACGTCGAGCTGAGTAGGTCGAAGCGGTCGAGTTCGCCCACGGGCAACACTCCGGCAAGTTGCCAGCACGCGCTCATCGGGTCGTCGCTCAATTCGAAGCCCGGGCCATACTGTAGCTCCCCAAACTCGCTCGCGAACGAGAGAAGCTTGCGAACCTGCGCTTCGAGGTGGACGCGGGCCGGCATCAGGCTGTCGTCCCAGACGAGGTCGGGGATGACTTCGATTTCGGCAACCGGGTACGGGTCATCCGGCAACCACTCGACAACGCGAAACCGCTGCGTGCCAAAAGACTCGAGACCCAAGAATTCACCTGTCGTGCCAATCTCAGTGACCGATGCGATCGTGCCGATGGACATCCGGCCGTCACCGCCACCAACCTCTAGCCCGCGTGAGATGCCGACGACACCGAACTCCGGTGCATCGACACCCATGAGGTCGCCGAGCAGCTTCAGGTAGCGCTCTTCGAAGATTCTCAATGTGAGCGGCATGGCAGGAAAGAGCACGGAGCCGAGCGGGAACATGGGCATGATTGCCATCGCTCTACCAGCCGAGCGTTCCGGGGGCACCCTTGAATGGCCCTTCAATGTTGCTCGTGATCCAGCCACCATAAAAGTCACCGTCTTGAGGGATGACGATTTCGTCGCCGACACGACACTCGTCGACTCGGCTGGCGTAGAGCGCAACTTTGCCGGCCAATACCTCGAAGCCGCTCGACGGGTTCTCGTAGGTCCATGCGCCGCGGCTAATCCGCTCGCCGGGCGTCACGATGTCGAAGTAGCTGGCCAGCCCCTTGAATTCGCAGAAAGAGTTGCCACTGACCGCAACCAAGACGCCGTCGGCGAAGTCAACAATGGGCAGGTAGTAGGTGGGCGGATGCGATGTCTCAAGCACCCGTACAGCCTTGTTCGTCGAGACAAGAGTTTCCCCGTTGTGCACGACCGAGATGTGCGCGCTCACGGGCTCTACGCGAGGCGGACGCGGGTAGTCCCACACCGATTCTGTGATTGCGTTGCCCGCCATTTTCACAGCCTAGTTGACGGCGAAATGGTCTCCTATGTCGAGTCTCGAAACGCGCTGCCCGCGGTCACACAGCCGAGACGACTTCACCGGACAACTTCGTGCCGGACTTGACAGTGTTGAATATCGTCCCGAACTTGATCAGATTCTTGTGCAGCAAATCGAGTTTGTCTTGCCCGGCCGAGGTGCCAATAGTCACGACGTACGCGATGTCATCGATGCGTGCCTCGTCGAGTGGGCGGTGGGCAGTGAGCGCAACATCCACCGAGTCGTATTGGATGCCGAGCGTGCCAGCAACCCGCTCAATGCCCTTGATGAAGCACGCAGAGAGTGCTGCCAGAAGCAGCTCGACCGGGTTTAGAGCGTCTGGGCGGCCCGTCATGCTGGTGTCAATGACAAAGGTGGTCTCTTTCGAACTCACGCTCGATCCATTCGCATCGATTCGGCGAGCGCTGAGCTCAAAAGTCATCATGTTTGTGTCTGGCACGTCACAGCTCCAATAGTTTTGACAGCTGTCGCCAGCGGTCTTGGTTGACGGAATACCAGACCCAGGTTCCCCGCTTTTCGCGCTCGATGAGACCCGCGTCGGTCAGCACCTTGAGGTGATGACTCACTGTTGGTTGAGTGAGCGCGAGTGGTTCCGTGAGGTTGCACACACACGCTTCCGAGTTGTTGCTGGCGTTGATCAAACTGAGAAGCTGGATGCGTGTGGGATCAGCAATCGCCTTCAGCAGACTTGCCAGCGCCTCCGCCTGCGGGCGCTCAATGATGGCGGTCAGTCCAACCGGGGCGCACGAAGCGACGTCAACCGGTGTCAATGTCAGTTCAACCACGGGTCACACCCTTTTCGTTCAAGGTGAACATTTCGTAAACATAGACAACTGTCTATCTCTCGTAGTGTAGAACATAGATGCGCGTCTATGTAGATGAGGAATCAACAATGCAACGAACAGTCATCACGGCTACCGCTGAATTCTTCGGCACGGCCCTGTTGGTGTGCGTCGTCGTGGGCTCCGGAATCATGGGGGTCAATCTCTCAACCGATGTCGGGGTTTCGCTCATCATCAATACGCTGTCAACCGTTTTTGCTCTCGCGCTGCTGATTCTGATTCTCGGGCCCATCAGCGGTGCGCACCTGAATCCCGCGGTCACGCTCGTTCAGCTCATCACGAAAGCTCACACGGTTCGCGACTCTGCTGCGTACGTCATTGCTCAAATCGCGGGCGCAATCACGGGAGCCATTCTGGCCAACGTCATGTTCGACTTGCCAGCTGTGACATTCTCGCTGCACGAACGCACATCGGTCGGAACACTCATTGGCGAAGTCGTTGCCACGGCCGGCCTCATTGCCATCATCGGAATTCTCAGCGCTCGCTCACAAGCCGCCCTCATCCCCGTTGCCGTAGCCGCGTGGATTGGATCGGCGTACTTCTTCGCTTCGTCAACGTCGTTTGCGAATCCCGCCGTCACAATTGGGCGGATGTTCAGCGACACATTCGCCGGAATCGCACCGACTTCGGCGCTGCCGTTCATCGCGGCGCAGCTTGTTGGAGCCGCACTCGGGGTGCTCCTCGTCTCAGCGACCAATCGAGCAACGCGAACCATGTCCACCCAAGTCAATAAAAAACAGGAGTAGCGATGTCAGACAAGAAAGCAACCGTCCTCTTCGTGTGCGTGCACAACGCCGGACGATCGCAAATGGCCGCGGGTTATCTGCAACACCTTGCGGGCGACCGGGTGGAGGTGCTTTCCGCGGGCACGGAGCCAAAGGACCAGGTCAACCCGTCGGCAATCGAAGCGATGGCGGAAGAGGGAATCGATATCGCTCACAGCACGCCGAAAGTCTTGACAACCGAGTCAGTTCAAGCGTCTGACTACGTGATCACGATGGGATGCGGTGACGCATGCCCGTTCTTCCCCGGTAAGTCATACCTCGATTGGCCCCTGAGCGACCCTGCTGGCAAGGGCGTCGATGAGGTTCGCCCTATCCGCGATGAAATCCGGGGCAAGGTGGAAGCCCTCATCGCCGAAATCGACGAGAAGTTCTGATTGTCTTAGAAGCCAGTCAGCTTGACGAGACCGCGATTGGATCGAATGTCGCGGTAGTTCCACTGGATGCGCTGCGCATCCGCGAGCCATCGTTCGAGTTTGGCTTCGTCGATTTCGCCATCGGGTGACGCCCAATACTCTGCAGCCTGAAAAGAGCCGGTGGCCTTGAGCCCAGGTGTCGCGAATGACTGACCACTCCAGAACAGCACACAAATGCCGTCCTTGCGGGTGGCATAGCCAACAATCGGGTTACCGTCGATGAACCAGACCGGATGCGCGTGCCACACCTTGCTCGTTGCCTCGGGCATCGCACGACCGAAGATCTGCTCGAGCCGCTCGCACAGCACGCGCTGCGCAGGCTCAAGCGCGGCGTTGTACTCGGCTATCTCGGGTGTTGCACTCATGTGGCAAGCCTATGCACGCGCAATAAGATTCACTCATGACTGAACCGGTGAAAGGCCCTGCTTCGTACTTTCCGTCGATCGAGAAGAAGTACGGCAAGCCGATTGATCATTGGATGACCGAACTCGATGCCGTTCGTGACGAAAAGCACATGGACCAAGTTACCTTCTTAAAGACCACTCACGAGATGGGGCACGGACACGCTAACGCCATCGTGGCCGTGTACCGGCAAAAGAACGGGCTGAGCTAGACGACTTTCAAGATCAGCACGAACTGGCCACCACCAGGTTGAGCTTCGGTTTCGAAGTTGAGGTCTGGCGCAAATCGACTCAACCGATCGAGGAGCCAGTCGGACGCCTCACGTGCGTCATTCTGATCTGGGCAGCGAGCGATAATCTCGCGGCCGCCCTTGCGCCGCAGTCGGTCAACCACCGCGACGATCGGCGACGGGTCCACGACGAGAAGGTCCGTCGACCACGGCACTACGGGGGCGATTTTGCCCTTCATCGTGTTGCAGCCGCGATGGGCAAGTCGTTCATAGACGTCGGTGCGCTTCTTAGACACCGTCACCGAAAAGCTGTCCACACTAGGGCCCAAATCAGAATTGACCGACGCATCTGGGTCGACCGCAACGTCACACAACCAGCATCGCCAACCGTCGCGTTCGCCAACCTCATTCAAATCACTCATGTGATGAGGCTATGTGATGAATCCGCGTGAGAACGCATACGCTTGTTCCGACGAAAGGGAGTGCCATGGCTGCAAATAGCGACAGCGGATTCACGGCCGACGAACGCGCGGCCATGAAAGAACGAGCGCGCGAGATCAAACTCGAGGCGAAGCGCGCGGCAACGCGCGAGACCGGGTTGGCTGACATCCACGCGAAAATTGCTGAGATGGATGCCCCAGGGCAGGTCATGGCCAAGCGCATCCACGACCTCATCACGGAAGCAGTGCCCGACCTGATGCCTCGCACTTGGTATGGCATGCCTGCGTATACAAACGCGAGCGGCAAAGCCGTCGTGTTTTTCCAGGATGCGGGCAAGTTCGACAGTCGTTACTCGACCCTGGGTTTTCAAGATGCGGCGAATCTTGATGACGAATCGGGAATGTGGTCGACCTCCTACGCGGTCGTCAAGCTCACGCCGGCAGTTGAGCGCCGCATCGTGGAACTCGTGAAGCAGGCCGCAAGCTAAAGGCCCCTGCGAGCTGGCGCCCGTCGGCTACTCGATTGGTGGAGGTTGACGCAACGAACCCACCGACTCGAAAGCCAAACCGGCTTCGATGAGAGAGCGGTCGCTGTAGGCGCGGCCCGCAAACGTCAGACCGACCGGCATGCGGATGTCGTCGGTGATGCCCATCGGCACGGCCAGCGTTGGCACGCCCATGTGACGAATCGCGTAATTGCCATTCGAGAAGAGCACGCCGTTTTTCCATGCAGCATCGGCCGAAGCGACGTTTGTGTCGGCATCCGCCGGACCGAGGTCCGCGTTTGCAGGGAATGCGACCATGTCGTAACCGTTGTCGTCCATCCAGGATTCGAGCAACTGCCGGCGCAACTCCTCGAGAGCGCGCAAACCGTCTCCGTAGTCGGCACGTTCATGCGGATGCTGTAACCCAGCCCGCGCCAAACCGACAGTGACCCGATAACGGTCCTCGTAGTTCTCTACCTCGGCGTAGCGGTCCGGCAGTGAACCGGGCGGAGGAGGGAAGATCTGGTCTGGGTCGACATCGGCAAGGCGTGCGCATGCCGGGTCGTCATTGGCCACAAGAAAGTCATCCCAGCCGAACGCGAGCAACTCGTTGAATTCAAAGTTCATCCATCCCTCAGGCAACACACCGAGCTGTTCAATGTTCTCGCCCGCCGGAACGCCACCTTCGTATGCCTCGACGAGGGGGAAGTCGGTGGGCACGACCTCGGCACCGAGCGACCGCAAACGTTCTGCTGCCTTTTTCCACAATTCGAGGATGCTCTCGCGCGTGTGGATGTCCATCTCAGCCC
>WLDR01000071.1 GCA_009704705.1 Actinomycetota bacterium
CACCTGGTGGCAACCTTCGTTTGTCTTGGTTGTGATTTGGTTCGTTGCTATTCCGCTTTCAGGGCTCGGTGCGTGGATGCTCACCGCACGGCTCACGGAACGATTCGTCATTCGTGCTTTTGCCGCCCTCAGCGTTGGACTCGCGCCGACACTGCTCATCGGGCTTTCCGACGGCCGACCGGGCGCGGTGCTCACGCACATTGCGTTGCCGTGGCTCTTTCTGGCCGGTTTTCGGGCAGCTCGCTCGTGGTCGGCCTCGGCGACCACGGCGCTGCTGTTTGCCTTTGTCACGGCGTGCTCGCCATCGCTTGCACCCGCGTTGCTGGTGGTGTGGGTCGGGTCAGTATTGCTGACCGGCCGTTACGTCCCGCGGTTCCTGGCCATCCCCATACCGGCGGCGATTCTGTTCGGACCGCTCATTCTGACTCAACTCTCTCTTCTCAACCCACTGGCACTTCTCGCAGACCCGGGCCCAACCGTGACCAGCCCGACGACGCCCGCGTGGCAGATAGTTCTTGGCTTCCCCACGCCGGGACTCGGTGGCTGGCTCGACGTGAGTTCCGTCGCTCCACTCGGTCTCAACATTGCGGCTGGGATTGTCGTGCTCGTGGCGGTTGGCGTTATCGCCGTTCTCGCAATCGTGGGACTCTTCTCACCACACCCGATTCGTGCGCAACTCGCCCTTCTCGTCATGTTGCTCGGCCTCGTCACGGCAGTGGGGGTGTCCAACATCAGGTTCGCTTTTGATGGGTCGGTTCCAACGCCGGCATGGTCTGGTAGCGGACTGAGTCTCGCGTGGCTGGCACTGGTCATGGCCGCAACGACGGGAATCAGTGTCTTGCGTCGATTCAGTGTTTACCCGGCGATGGTGGGCATGCTCGCGGTTGTGGTTCTGGCGATTCCGTTGACCGCCTCGTTCTTTATTGGTCGATCTGTGGTCGTCCCCGGAAACGATCTCGTCTTTCCTGCGTATGTCTCCGCGCAAGCGGCGATGAATCCAGACATCCGAACCATCGTGCTCACCGCCCAACCAGATGGGGGAGTGGCGGCGTCTCTCGAGCGCGGGCTGGGTCCGACGTTGGCTTCTTCTTCCACACTCGTAAGCACGACAAGCTCCGCGAGCCCCGCATTGTCCGTCTTTGGTGACATCGCCGGAAACCTCGTTTCGACGAGCGGTAGTGATGGCAACAATGAGTTGCGCGCGATGGGAGTGGGTTTCATTTTGCTGACCTCGCCGCAAGCCGAGACGTCCGGCGAGATTACGGTCGAGGCCCGAGACGCGGATGCTCGCGCATCAGCGGCCCTCTTCGCGAACCCCGCGCTGCAAGAAGTGGGTGTCACGTCAAGCGGCTTGTTGTGGCGTGTGCCCGATGTCGATTCATCTGTGGTGGCAGGTTTGGAGCCTCCTGCTCTGACTGAACCCCTGCGAAGCATCATTATTTCGACTCAGGCGCTCGTATTGTTTTTGACTGTCCTGTTGGCATTGCCAACGGGTGCACTTGCCGAAGCGCGCCCACGCCGTGAGATTCCCGGGCTTGAAGAAGACCTCGAAGACTTCGCCCCCGTCGATGCGCTCGGAGGTGATGACGATGAGCCGCAAAACTAGTGTCGTCAGGGCCGGACTCACCTCTGTCGCTGGGCTGGTCGGAATCGGAGTTTCGGGTGCGGTTGTGCTCGCTCTGTGTGTGATTCCGTTTCCGGTGCTTGCCGGCACCCCGGCGTCGATGCTGGTTGATCCCACAGCCTCCACAGCTGTGCGTGTCTGCCCAGGCCCGCTGTTGAGCGTTCAGACCCGAGAGGGCGACGCGACATCGTTCGTCGGATTCCAATCCCCCGACATCGTGTCGGCGTCATCTGATGACGCCGTTCAAGAGCGCTATCTCAAGGTCGCTGATGCCGCGAACGAAAACGGAACGCTCGCCCCGGTGGCGCTCAGTGTTGAGCCACCGGCAGACGCGTCGATTCCCCTCATAACCGGGGTGCAGTCTCAGTCGGCGGTGACCGACGAAATGGCAGGCCTTGCTGTCACCCCGTGCGTTGAACCCGAGGCCGAAAGTTGGCTCGTCGGCGGTGCCACTGACTTGGGGCAAACCACGGTGGTCAACCTCTCGAACGCATCGACAACCGATGCGTCCGTGCGCATTGAGGTATACGGCGAACGCGGCCGCATTGACCCGACGGGGTCTAACGATGTCGTCGTGCAGGCGGGCACACAGTCGATTGTGAGCCTCGCGGCCCTGGCCCCGGGATTGGCAGCGCCGGTCGTTCGTGTGACCAGCTCGGGCGGCGCCATCGCGGCGAGCCTGCAGCAAACGCTCGTTCGCACCATCGTGCCGTCAGGACTCGAAATCGTTGAGCCCGGTTCGGGCCCCAATACGACCCAGATCATCGCGGGAGTGCAGTTGACTGGAATGGCCCAGTTCTCTGATTCCGAGGGTGGAACGGTCAGCACCGACGAAGAGCCGACCGTGCGTGTGCTGGCGACATCTGCAGAGCCGAGCGACGTTGTGGTGACGACCATCGCCGAAGACGGCACGACGACGGAAGTCAAAAGCACTGTTCCGGCCGGAGTTGTACTGCAGCTGCCGTTTAATGCGGTTTCCGACGGAACTTACTCAGTTGTTGTGACCGGCACGACCCCGGTTGTTGCTGCGGTTCGATCCGTTGTTGGCGCCAATGCCAGTCCGTTCACCGAGCGCACGATTGCCCCCACGTCGTCGTCAACCCCTGGCGCGTCGACAGCACCAGGCCCGTCCACAGCACCGAGCCCGGAGTCGCCACCGTCGGATACCACCCTCCCTGCGCCGCAACCAAACCCGTTCGACACAATCGCCGGCGGCGACTTCGCGTGGTACGCCTCGACCTCATCGCTCTCGGCTACGACCCTCGTTGCCGTCGCCGCCACCGAATCGGCGCTACTCACGCTGTTCAACGCTGGGGAAGAAACGCAGAGCGTCTCTCTCTCTTCCGACGCGACGCCAGACGAATCAATCTCGCTTGAGCCAGGTCGATTTGCCGTGGTCTCTGTGGTGCCCGGCAACGTCTACCAGATTGATGGCGCTCTGGGTATTCGAGCTGGTGTTGCCTATGGAGGCATCGGCGTCGTGAGTGCGACAACGGTGCGAGCCCCCTCCAAGCTGGGGTCAGCCATCATGGTCTACCCGCGCTAGATCATCCGGCCCGTCGCCTTAGTGCCGAAAGCGCTGAGAACCAAGTTCCCACGGCTCTTTACCGATGAGCTCTGCAACCGCAGAAAACACGCACCCTTCGATTGCCATCTGGCGGTGAAGCTGGTCATCCTTGTGGAGGCGACTCAGGCGCTGTATCGGCAGCCGGTAGAGCACGATGCGGCGACGAGCGGAATCGACGTGCCACCGCGGAACAACTTCACCGTCCACCTGCTTCAGCGGCGAGTTGGCGACATCGAAATGAACACCTTCGAGTTCGGCGGGCCACAACGAGCGCAAGTATTGAGCGGTGTGCGCCACGGTCACATAGAACGTTTCGACGCGGCTTCGCGCATCCGCCAAAAAAGGACCGGTGACAGCGACCCGCATTCCACGACCGTGACGGTCGCGCCACAGTCCACGCACGGGCACGGATTGCCCAGCGGAGTCCATCGAGTGAGTCACATTCCCATGTTAGGTGCCTGGGCAAGTGGATAGTCTGAGGTCAACATGGAACGCACGTGTAGCAAGCCAAACTGCATGGTCGAAGCCACTTTCACCGTCACAATCGATTACCCTGGGCTCGCTGCCGCCGTCGGACCACTTTCGCCGAGCGCTTCGGTACTTGGGACGGACTTGTGCACGCGCCATGCGCTGGCGTTCACCGTGCCCGATGGATGGGTTCTAATGCGCCACCTAGACTTATCTGGTGACTCTTGACGCCGCCGAACAGCTGAGCCTCGCTGTCAAGGCTTATGACGTGCGCGGCGTTGTGGGCGAGACGCTCACCGAAGAGATCGTCGAGGCGCTCGCCGCCGGGTTTGTTGACGAAATTGGCGCGCGTGGGGCCGATGTCGTGGTGGGTCACGACATGCGCGACTCGTCGCCGGTGTTTGCACAGGCGTTCGCGCGAGGCGCGATGGCCCGCGGTGCCAACGTTGTCAACATCGGCTTGTGCTCGACCGATGAAACGTATTTTGCATCGGGTAAGTGGAACGCACCCGCCGCCATGTTCACGGCCAGTCACAACCCCGCCAAGTACAACGGCATCAAGTTCTCACGCGCGGGAGCGCAAGGAATCAGTCTCGACACCGGTCTCGCGCACATCCGCGATCGTGCAATGGCCTATCTGCGCGACGGCATGCAGTCCACTGACCCCATCGGCACCTACCGTGAGCAGGATGTGCTTGCCGACTATGCCGCCTATCTGAGGTCACTCGTTGACCTGTCTGGCATCCGCCCACTCAAGATCGTCGTCGATGCCGGCAACGGCATGGGCGGCATGACCGTTCCAGCTGTTCTGGGCATGGCAGCCGGGCTTCCGGCGTTGCCAATCGAAATCGTGCCGATGTATTTCGAGCTCGACGGAACCTTCCCGAATCACGAGGCGAACCCACTCGAACCGGCAAACCTGGTCGATCTTCAGAAAGCCGTCGTCGCACACGGTGCCGACGGGGGTCTTGCCTTCGACGGAGATGCGGATCGATGCTTTGTGGTCGACGAAAAGGGTCAGCCCGTGACACCCTCGGCGGTCGCCGCGATTGTTGCGTTGCGCGAGATTGCTCGCGTTCGCGCGTCCGACCCCGACGCAAAGATTTCGATCATTCACAACTTGATTACGTCGCGATTTGTGCCCGAAGCAATCCGTGCGGCCGGGGCCACTCCGATTCGAACTCGCGTCGGGCACTCCCTCATCAAAGACGAGATGGCGCGAACCCAGGCTGTGTTCGGCGGGGAGCACTCCGCTCACTATTACTTTCGAGAGTTCTGGGGCGCCGACAACGGCATGCTCGCGTCGATGCACGTGCTCGCCGAGTTCGGTAATCAGCCCTTGCCGATGTCGGAGTTCGGCAGCCGGTTCGCGCCCTATGCGCTCAGCGGCGAGATCAACTCGACCGTGAAGAGCCTCACCGACTCAACTCAACGCGTACGCGATGCCTTCGCGGATCGCGGAAGCGAAGATGCCCTCGATGGATTGACCGTCACGGGCAACACGGCCGAAGGCGAGCCCTTCTGGTGGTTCAGCGTTCGCCCGTCCAACACTGAGCCGTTGCTTCGCCTGAACGTCGAGGCGGCGGATGCTCCCACCATGGAGCGCATCCGCGACGAGGTTCTCGCGCTCATCCGCGCGTAATCTGAACTCTACGAAAGACAACGCCCAACGAAAGAAGGAAACCGTGGTCTCCACCGCTCTTGCGCTTGACTTCAAGGTTGCCGACCTCTCACTCGGAACAGCCGGTCGCCACCAAATTCGACTTGCCGAGAATGAGATGCCCGGCCTCATGGCATTGCGTGAGGAATTCGCTGCATCTCAGCCACTTGCCGGGGCCCGCATTTCGGGGTCGTTGCACATGACCGTTCAGACGGCCGTCTTGATTGAGACGCTCGTTGCGCTTGGTGCGCGTGTTCGATGGGCATCCTGCAACATTTTCTCGACGCAAGACGAAGCGGCTGCTGCGATTGTCATCGGACCAAACGGAACGGTCGAAAAGCCGTCTGGGGTTCCGGTATTCGCGTGGAAGGGCGAGACGCTCGAGGAGTACTGGTGGTGCACGGAGCGAATCTTTGACTGGAGCTCGGAGGCGGCACGTGAGGGCGCATCGTTCATCGGACCAAACCTGATTCTCGACGACGGTGGAGATGCAACGTTGCTCGTTCACAAGGGACGGGAGTTCGAAATCGCCGGTTCCGTTCCGGCAACTGGCCCCGATGATTCGGCCGAGTACGCCGTCGTTCTCGACCTCTTGCGTTCTACCCTGGCCTCGACGCCAAACCGGTGGACCACTGTGGCCACGGAGCTACGCGGGGTCAGCGAAGAAACGACCACGGGAGTGCACCGACTCTACGAATTGGCGAAGTCGGGCGAGCTGTTGTTTCCTGCGATCAACGTCAACGATGCAGTCACGAAGAGCAAGTTTGACAACAAGTACGGCATTCGCCACTCACTGCCGGATGGCCTGAACCGGGCAACCGACGTGCTGATGGGCGGCAAGGTTGCGCTGGTCTGCGGTTACGGCGATGTGGGCAAAGGATGCGCAGAGGCACTTCGCGGTCAAGGCGCGCGCGTTATCGTCACCGAGATTGATCCGATCTGTGCGCTGCAGGCCGCCATGGATGGCTTCCAGGTGAGCCGAATCGAGGATGTTCTCGGTGAGATCGACATTTTTGTCACCGCGACCGGCAACAAAGATATCATCACGGTTGATCACCTGATGGGCATGAAGCACATGGCCATCGTCTCGAACGTGGGACACTTCGATAACGAAATCGATATGGCCTCGCTGGAGAGCCTGCCCGGTGCGACGCGAGTAGAAATCAAGCCTCAGGTTCACGAGTGGCGCATGCCCACAGGGCGCAGCATCCTTGTTCTCAGTGAGGGCCGACTGATGAACCTGGGCAACGCGACCGGCCACCCGTCCTTCGTGATGAGCGCCTCGTTCACAAACCAGGTGCTTGCTCAAATTGAGTTGCACGTTCGAAACGAGAACTACCCCGTCGGCGTATACGTGTTGCCGAAGGAGCTCGACGAAAAGGTCGCCCGACTTCATCTCGACGCATTGGGTGTGAAGCTCACGAAACTTTCGTCAGCACAGGCGAGCTATATCGGCGTTCCTGTGAACGGCCCCTACAAAGTTGACCACTACCGTTACTAGGGTTGTTCATACGAATCCGCTGAGGGAATCGAGGCGAACATGACACACCGCATCCTTGTGGTGGACGACGAGGAAATCATCCTCGAGATGGTCGCGATTGCACTCAATGACCGGGGCTATGAGCCGATCGTGTGTAGTAGCGGTGAGGATGCCCTCGCCGCGTTCCGCGAAGCCAAACCTGACTTGGTGCTGCTCGACATTCAGTTGCCCGGCAAAGACGGCATCGCAATTTGCCGAGAGATTCGTGCCGAGTCGGGCACGCCCATCATCATGTTGACCGCCAACGGCGAGACCGACAGCCTGGTTCTCGCGCTGGAGGCCGGTGCAGACGACTACATCGTCAAGCCATACAAGTCGGAAGAGC
>WLDR01000072.1 GCA_009704705.1 Actinomycetota bacterium
ATCATCATCGTGGGGCAGAACATCCAGGCCAAGGCGTCGGATGCGCGTTCGCTCGCCACCTACAAAGACGCCGGTGCTCTGCTCGAGGAGTCGGCTCGCATCCGCGCTCATCTTGATGAGCAAGGCAAGGTCATCGCTGCGTTGCTCGAGCAGGTGCGCGATCTGAAGCCTCAGGTTTCACAAAAGTCCAAGTAGCGCCGGTTCGTTGAGCTTCTCGCTACCCGCCGATCGCCTTTGCCGCGCGCACTCCGACAACGCCGGCATACAAGACGCACGCGAGCATCACCAGCGCGCCAACGCCGAGCACGGTTGTGGCAACAGACAAAGGGAGTGGCAAGAATCCCGCCAGACCAGCGATCATCATCGCAACGCCTCCGGCGATCATCGGACGCTGGGCGCGAATGTGACAGGCGAGCCAGGCCTCCTCTGACGTCATCGAGGCGGTCACCCGGATGCCGACAGCCCAGTTGCGCTTGATGCGACCAGACGCCGTCGCCCGGGCCGACCACACGATGGCGCTGCCCGAAGCGATGGGCAAGACGATGAGGAGCACGCGGATGAGGATGTCGGAAAGCATGGAGACAGATTAGCTATCGCGGTCGGGGATGTCCCCGCGCGAACGAGCAAACGCTGGCGCGTTTGTGCCGGTTGACATGCGCGTGGGCCCAGGGAATCTTCGATTGCGCACTCCCGACAATGAGAAACGCCCACCGTGTGGGTGGGCGTTTCTCATTGGAGGGGATGACGGGAATCGAACCCGCGTAATCAGTTTGGAAGACTGAGGCTCTACCATTGAGCTACATCCCCGAGAGGTAATCGGGAGCCGCATACGCGGTCGACCGACGGGTCTAAGTCTATACGGTAGTCTTGACGAGGTCATTTCGCTTCGCGCGATTTCACTGGCCGAATTGCCCCAGCGCTGGGGCAGAGCATCATCCGGGGCGTAGCTCAGCTTGGTAGAGCGCTCGCTTTGGGAGCGAGAAGTCGCAGGTTCGAATCCTGTCGCCCCGACCATCCGGTCACACACAACACATGCAATCAGGAGCGAGAAGCAAAGTGAAGTCCTCGGTCGAAACCCTCAGCCCGACTCGTGCAAAGTTCACCATCACGGTGAGCCAAGAAGACTTGAAGCCATCCATCAAGCACGCATACGAGCACATCGCCGAGCAGGTTTCGATCCCCGGGTTCCGCAAGGGCAAGGTTCCCGCACCGATCATCGACCAGCGCGTTGGCCGCCCCGCCGTTCTCGACCACGCTGTGAACGAAGGCCTCGACAGCTTCTACCGCAAGGCAGCCGAAGAGCACGGCATTGTTCCGATGGGTCGCCCCGAGGCAAACGTCATCACGTTGCCGAGCGAGACCGACTTTACCGGTGACCTTGTTGTCTCGGTTGAGGTGGATGTTCGCCCCGAGGTAAAGCTCCCTGACTTCAGCAAGATCTCCGTCGAGGTAGCAGCGGCTGAAGCTACTGCAGAAGAATTGCTTGCCGAGATGGATTCCCTGCGCGAGCGCTTCGGAACTCTCGTGACCGTCGATCGCCCCGCCAAGAAGGGTGACTTCGTATCACTCGACCTCGTTGCCACAATCGGCGGCAAAGAAATCGACGCGGCGAACAACATTTCGTATGAACTTGGTTCGGGTGAACTCATCGAGGGCATCGACGAAGCGCTCGACACGCTCACTGCTGGCGAGAACACCACTTTCGAGTCGACGCTGCTTGGTGGAGACCACGAAGGCGAGAAGGCGCAGATCTCAGTGACCGTCATCACGGTCAAGGAGCGCGAGCTTCCTGTGGCCGATGACGACTTCGCACAGGTTGCCGGGGGCGTTGACACCCTCGCGGAGCTCAAGGAAACGCTCAAATCCGAGGTCATTTCGCGTAAGGGACAGCAGCAGAGCCGCGAGGCTCGCACCAAGCTTCTCGAGAAGCTGGTCGCTGACCTGAAGATTCCCGTGCCTCAGGGCATCGTCGACGCCGAGGTGAACCGTCACCTCGAGAGCGAAGGTCGTCTCGATGACGACAAGCACCGCGCCGAGGTGATCGAAGAGACGAACACCATGTTCGCTCAGCAGATGATTCTCGACGTGCTCGCCGAGTCAAAGAAGATCACAGTCGGCCAAGGCGACCTCACGCAGGCAATCGTGAACGGCGCCATGCAGTACGGCATGGACCCCAACGAATTCGCACAAATTCTCACGCAGAACGGTCAGATTCAGGCCCTCGTGGGAGACGTCGCCCGCAACAAGGCCGTCGCCTACGCGCTAGGCCAGATCAAAGTGGTTGACTCCAAGGGCAAGGCCGTCGATATGACGCCGTTCTCGTTCGACCCGGAGAAAGACCAGGGTCCGGCTGTTGACCTCGGTGGCGATGACCACGGGCACGATCACGACCACGATCATGACCACTCACACGACGCTGACGAAAAGAAGTCAGCGCCGAAGAAGGCTGCCAAAAAGAAGTAGTTACAGGGCGAAGGCCTGCTGTGCGAAAGACCACAGCAGGCTGAGGCCGATAGCGAACATCACTAGGGCGATAAACGCATCCAGGATGCGCCACGCAATTGCCTTCGCAAAGACCGGCCGAAGCAACCGAGCGCCGAATCCGAGCGAGCTAAACCACAGCATGCTGCCGATAGCGGCGCCGAGCCCGAACCACCAGCGATCCGCGCCGTAGGTGCCGGCGACAGAGCCGAGCAGCAGCACGGTGTCGAGGTACACGTGCGGGTTCAAGTACGTCAGCGCCAGCGCCGTGGCGACCGCGACTCCCCACTTCAGTGGCGGGCCTGAAGGGTCGGCCGTGAGCTTGCTCGGCTTGATTGCGCGGCGCGCAGCCAACACGCCGTACGCAACGAGAAAGATTCCGCCGGCGAGCTGAATGAGCAGCAAGAGCACGGGCAACCCAGCGATGAGTGCGCCGAGACCCAGAATGCCGAGCAGGATGAGCGCCGCATCCGACACCGCACAAATCGCGACAACCGTGAACACGTGCTCTTTGCGCAGCCCCTGACGCAGCACGAACGCGTTCTGCGCCCCGATGGCAACGATGAGCGAAAGTCCAAAGCCAAGACCCGCCAGAGCGGCGATGAGTGCGGGGGACATGACACCAACTTAGCCCACGGCGAACATGGCATTTTGGGCTCAGTTCGAGCGATAGATTCGAACCAACTGCGGTGCCGGCGAGTTCGGCACCACGCAACGTGAGGAGCAACACATGGCAGACATGCCAATGCCGAACAGCGTGTTCGACCGTCTTCTGAAAGACCGAATCATTTGGTTGGGTTCAGAAGTTCGCGACGAGAACGCCAATGAGATTTGCGCGAAGATGCTGCTTCTCGCCGCAGAAGATGCCAAGAAAGACATCTACCTTTACATCAACTCACCCGGTGGTTCGATCACCGCGGGTATGGCGATTTACGACACCATGCAGTTCGTTCCGAACGACATTGTCACGGTCGGTATCGGCATGGCCGCGTCGATGGGTCAGCTGCTGCTCACGAGTGGCACCAAGGGCAAGCGCTACATCACGCCCAACGCACGAGTTCTTCTTCACCAGCCCCACGGCGGCTACGGCGGAACGGCCAGCGACATTCAGACGCAGGCCGAACTCATCAACTCGATGAAGCGTCGCCTCGCCGAAATCACCGCGTCGCAGACCGGCAAGACCGTCGAGCAGATCAACGCCGACGGTGACCGCGACCGCTGGTTCACCGCGCAAGAGGCACTCGAATACGGATTCGTTGACCACGTTCGTGAGTCGGCATCAGACGTCGCCGGCGGCGGCGGAACGACTCAGGCGAAGTAGGAGAACAACATGGAAATGCCACGCCTCGACGGTTCCGGCGCATCGATTCCGATGCCGTCCAGCCGCTACATCATGCCCTCGTTCACCGAGCGCACCTCATACGGCTACAAGCAGATGGATGCGTACTCGAAGCTCTTCGAAGATCGCATCGTCTTTCTCGGCGTTCAGGTGGATGACGCATCCGCCGACGACGTGATGGCTCAGCTGCTCGTGCTCGAGAGCCAAGACCCCGACCGCGACATCGTGATGTACATCAACTCACCCGGTGGCTCGTTCACCGCGATGACGGCCATCTACGACACCATGCAGTACATCCGCCCGCAGATTCAGACCGTGTGCCTCGGCCAGGCCGCCTCGGCTGCCGCCGTGTTGCTTGCGGCCGGTGCGCCGGGCAAGCGTCTCGCTCTGCCGAACGCGCGTGTGCTCATCCACCAGCCATCGTCGGGTGGAGACCGCGGACAGGCGTCGGACATCGAGATCATGGCTCAAGAGATTGCGCGCATGCGCGAGTGGCTCGAGGAGACCCTGTCGCGTCACTCGAACCGCAGTCAGGAACAGGTCAACAAAGACATCGACCGCGACAAGATTCTGTCGGCGGCGGATGCGCTGGAATACGGCCTCATCGACCAGGTGTTGACCAGCCGCAAGACCGCTGCTCTGCCGGCCTAGTTTCTCGTTTCGAGCCTGCGTAGCTCGGGAGTTACGCGAGGGCGTGGCGTTTGTTTCGTGCAAACGCCACGCCCTTCGCAATGTGCGCGAGGGTGCTCGAAAACGGGTTTAGGCTCAATGCTGAGCGGTGTCACCGGCAGGAGATACCGTGCGACAAACCTGTTTGGAGGAGTCATGGCACGCATTGGTGAGAGCGCCGATCTGCTGAAGTGTTCCTTCTGTGGCAAGAGCCAGAAACAGGTCGCACAGCTCATAGCTGGCCCCGGTGTCTACATCTGTGACGAGTGCGTCGACCTCTGCAACGACATCATTCAGGAGCGCCTGGCCGAGAGCGAACAGTCAGAAGTGAAAGACTTCACGCTGCCTAAGCCGCGGGAAATCTTTGCGTTCCTCGAGGAATACGTCATCGGCCAAGAGCCGGCCAAGAAGGCTCTGTCGGTCGCTGTGTACAACCACTACAAGCGCGTGCGTGCGGCGGAGGCTCTTGCTCCGGCAGAGGTCAAGGCCGACGAGGTTGAGATTGCCAAGAGCAACATCTTGCTGATTGGCCCGACCGGATGCGGCAAGACCTACCTCGCGCAGACTCTCGCTCGCCGCCTCAACGTTCCGTTTGCCGTAGCTGACGCCACCGCACTCACTGAAGCCGGATACGTGGGTGAAGACGTCGAGAACATTCTGCTCAAGCTCTTGCAAGCCGCTGACTTCGATGTGAAGCGTGCCGAGACCGGAATCATCTACATCGATGAGATCGACAAGATTGCCCGCAAGGCCGAGAACCCGAGCATCACGCGTGACGTATCGGGAGAAGGCGTGCAGCAGGCGCTGCTCAAGATTCTTGAGGGCACCGTTGCTTCGGTTCCGCCACAGGGTGGGCGCAAGCATCCTCACCAAGAATTCATTCAGATTGACACGACAAACGTTCTCTTCATTGTCGCCGGCGCATTCGCGGGGCTCGAAGAGATCATCTCGCAGCGTGTAGGCAAGCGCGGGATCGGCTTCGGCGCACCGTTGGCATCGAAGGATGAAACGCGCGACCTGTTCGCCGAGGTTCTGCCCGAAGACCTTCACAAATTCGGGCTGATTCCTGAATTCATCGGTCGTCTGCCCGTCGTCACCTCAGTTTCGCCGCTCGACAAGACGGCGCTGATCGACATTCTCGTCGGGCCGAAGAACGCGCTCATCAAGCAGTATCAGCGCATGTTCGAGCTTGACGGAGTTCACCTCGAGTTCGAGCAGGATGCGCTCGAATCAATTGCCGAGCTTGCTGTCTTGCGCCAAACCGGTGCTCGTGGCCTTCGCGCAATCATGGAAGAAGTGCTCGGCCCCATCATGTTCGAGGTGCCGTCAACGGACCACATCGAAACGGTAATTGTCACGCGCGACGCAGTTGTTGCGAACGCCGCGCCGACAATTGTGACTCGTCCGAGTGCTGCGCCAGACCTGCGCGAAAAGTCCGCCTAGGCCGGATCAGTAATCGTGACAGCGCCCGCGGCGTTGATTTCAACGAGCGTGCCATCGTCGAGCTCGCAGATTGGCCGGCCTTCGAGGTAGGTCACGGTCCAGCGCCACGCGGATGCGTCCACGCCCAGCGTGGTGATCACGTTCTCGACCTTGCGAATCGCCTCAACGATTGATTCGGCAAGACGCTCGGGGGGAGTCGCGCCGAAGGTCCAGCGTGTACCGAGTTGCATCAGTTGATTGTCGTCTCGAACACGACCCACTCGGTCTGCCTGCCGACATGCTCAGACATGGCTCGTGCCGTGCGATTGTCGGATGCGACAGCCCAGGACATGTTCTTCGCTCCACGCGACAGCCCATCAAGCTTCACCGCGTCCATCAGCCCTCGGGCGACGCCCTTGCGCCGTACCGTGGGGTCCACGTAGTAGTCCTGAATTTGCATCTGAATGTCGGACTCCAAGGCGCGAGACACGGCGCAGAAGTGTAAAAATCCGACGAGGTGCACCTGAGTCATAGTTTCAACCAGGCCTTGAAGGTTGTGAACGTCCGCAATCACGGTCTGCTCGGCCACAAATCCAAAAAGGTTCTGTCGCGGGTCGGTCAGCATGCCCCACGTTGTGAGTGCGCGAGCGTCATCCACGGGGCGTCCGTAGAACTGCGCATACTGCTGAAACAGCGGCTTCCACTCAAAGAAGTCGTTGTCATTCAGTCGCCGAACGATGATGCCCATGTTGGCTCGAGGTTAGTCTTCTTGCGGTGCAAGGTCGATACTCGCGACGCCGATTTCGTCACCCGAGGTGAACGACAGGCTCGCGATGCGACCAACGGCAGCCAAGTCGCCCGCCGCCTGCTCGATGGCACTGAGCTGATCGTGTGGCACCGCGATGACCGCAGTGAGCACATCCGTCTTCTGTGACGCCTTTGCATCTGTCTTTGCGCGGCGAATACCAATGAGTGCAGCGGATGCGGCAACGAGCACGCCCGTATCACCCTCGCTCGGGAACTCATCGACGCTGGGCCAGGATGCACGGTGAATCGAACCTTCGTTGAACCACGACCACGACTCGTCGGTTGCGAACGGAAGAACGGGCGCAAACATGCGAAGCAGAACGGTCAGGGCAAGACGAAGTGCGGCGGCGGCCGAGGCC
>WLDR01000073.1 GCA_009704705.1 Actinomycetota bacterium
ACTCTCGCTACCGTGAACGCTCATAGACTGGATTCTATGCCTAAAGACGCGTCCGGCCTTCTCTTGCCTGGGACACTTGGAAGCCGCCGTGAAGTTGATGGGTCAATCGTTCGACCGGAATACGTCGGGCGCCAGACGCCGTCGATCTACAGCGGCGACCACACCTACACGAGCGACGAGATTGAGAAGATTCGTCGCGCAGGAAACGTGGCGTCGCGCGCCCTCGACGCCGTTGGCGAGGCGCTTCGGCCAGGTATGACGACGGACGAGGTTGATGCGATCGCGCACGATGTTGTGACGAGTTACGGCGCGTACCCCTCGACACTCGGCTATCGCGGGTACCCCAAGTCGTGTTGCACATCCATCAACGAAGTCATTTGCCACGGCATCCCGGATGACACCGTCCTCGACGAGGGCGACATCGTGAATGTTGACATTACGGCGTATTTGGACGGGTTTCACGGTGATACAAACCGGATGTTCACTGTCGGCGCGGTTTCTGAGGACGCGCGACTGCTCATCGAACGCACGCAGGAGGCTCTCACCCGCGGGATCAAGGCCGTAGCTCCCGGTCGCCAGGTCAACGTCATCGGACGAGCAATACAGATGTACGCCGAGAGATTCGGTTACGGAGTCGTGCGAGACTTCACGGGCCACGGTGTCGGAACGCACTTTCACTCAGGGCTGATCATCCCTCATTACGACTCGAGTCCGATGTATGACGATGTGATGCAGCCCGGAATGGTGTTCACCATTGAGCCGATGCTGACCCTCGGCACATACGAGTGGGAGATGTGGGGCGACGACTGGACCGTCGTCACCAAAGATCGTTCGCTCACCGCTCAGTTCGAGCACACGGTCGTCGTGACCGAACGTGGTGCGGATATTCTTACTCTGACCGTTCCCTAGCGCTGCCGTGCAGCCCTCCCCGTTTCTTCGTCGACAAAGGATGACCTCATGACACGCCTCGCAATCGGCATTGATATCGGTGGAACCGGAATCAAGGGCGGACTGGTCAACGTGAAGTCAGGTGAATTCATCGGAGAACGTATTCGCGTGATGACTCCCGCGGGTGGCGAACCCGAGGACATCATCGCGGTGACCCGTGAGGTGATTGATCAACTCAACGCGCCCGACGGAACCCCTGTCGGCGTCGCCTTCCCTTCCGTTATCCGCAGTGGAATCACAATGTCGGCAGCAAACGTATCGAAGCGATGGATTGGTTTCGAGGCTGAAGCGTTCTTCGAGCGAGGACTCGGCCGAGAGATTCATTTCATCAACGACGCCGATGCCGCCGGTTTTGCCGAGGTCAAGTACGGAGCCGCTCAAGACCATGACGGGCTGGTAATTCTCACGACACTGGGCACCGGAATCGGGAGCGCGGTCATCTACAACGGCGTACTCATCCCCAACACCGAGCTCGGACACCTGGAGATTGACGGCCACGATGCAGAGACCAAAGCCTCGTCCGTTGCTCGCGAACGCGAAGGAATCACCTACGAAGAGTGGGCGGTACGTCTGCAACGCTACTACTCACACCTCGAGATGCTCTTCTCCCCCGACCTCTTCCTCGTTGGCGGCGGCGTCTCGAAGAGTCACGACCAGTTCTTGCCGCTGCTCACACTGCGAACGCCCATCATTCCGGCGACCCTTCTGAACCGCGCCGGAATTCTCGGCGCAGCTGCACTCGCTTTCGACGCTCATAAATCTGCTCGCACCCACGATTCCGCCAAGGGGAAAAAGGCCGCGAGTCTCTCGGTCGGTGACTAGACGAAAGCCCCGGCTGAGGGGTGAATGGGCCAGCTGATACGCCGGGTTCTGTTGGGGTCTGAAACAGACCTTGGACGACCATCTATCTCGGCGGCGTGTTACCACGACGCTCTAGCGGTCTACCCGAAAACTCAGGCGAGCAGCCTTCGAACGTTTTCTGTCTGACCTTGCTCCGGGCGAGGTTTACCTGGCCGACACGGTTGCCCGCGCCGCCGGTGGTCTCTTACACCACCGTTTCACCCTTACCGCCCGATCTCTCGGGAGGCGGTTTACTCTCTGTTGCACTTTCTCGCGGGTTGCCCCGGGTGGGAGTTACCCACCGCCCTGCTCTGTGGAGCCCGGACGTTCCTCGTCACGCACGCGTGCCGCGATCGTCTTGCCGACCCATTCACTTGAGTCAAGTCTATGCGTGGGCTAACTCGCGGGGAGAATGAACGATTCTTTGAGGTCCATAGAACGATTCGCCACGGCGTCGGCTCGCGCGTTGTCCAGACGGGGAACCCACTCAAACGTGACGTGTCGACCACCGATGAGCGCCCGGGCCTCGGCTGCGAGAACTGCCATGTCGGGGTGCTTTATCTTCCACCTGCCTGACATTTGTTCGACGACGAGCTTGGAATCCATCCGCACATGAATCGGCACGTTCGCGTCTGTGTGTTCGACGGCATACTTCAGCCCGGCGACCATGCCGTTGTACTCGGCTACGTTGTTCGTCGCGTGTCCGACGTAGACACCGATTTGTGCGATGACGACCCCGGCGTCGTCGTCAAACACAACAGCGCCCCCGGCGGCAATGCCCGGGTTTCCGCGTGACCCACCGTCGGCTTCGATGACGATGCGCGGCACTTACAGCCCCGACTCTTCGGTGCGAACAAGAATGCAGCTGCTGTCTGGGCACATAATCACATCGTCCTCGGCCGCGGCACGAATCTTCGAGAGATCTGTCTCGCTCAGTGTGACGCCGCTTCCACCAGAGATTCCGCGAGTCAGCAGCGCTGCGCCGATTCCGTAGCGGTCACGTTGCTTCTCGTAGAGGGCCAGCAAATCGGTCGGTATGCGCCTCACGAGTTGCTCGCGCGTGCTCGCCAGTTGCGCGCGCTCGGCCGAGATCTCCGACTGGCGTTTCTCGCGGGCATCCTCGTTCGCAGCCAATTCAGCCTCAACGCTGGCGCGTGCGCTGTGAAGTTCGGCGAGGGATTTCTCGGCATCCTCGAGCCGTTGCATGACTTCGAGTTCCATTTCCTCGAGATTCTCGCGGCGGGTTTTCAACGATGCAATCTCCGCTTCGAGCGCTTGCACGTCTTTGGCATTCGAGCTGTGTGACGCGCGTTCCTCATCGAGCACAAGACGTTGTTGAACAACGGAGATGTCAGATTCAATCCGATCAATTTCTGTTCGGGCATCTTCCACGATGCCTTGCCGCGCGATGAAGTCCGCTGAGCTTGTCGACAACTCTGCAGCCAGGGACGTGATCAGTTCGGTTTCGGGCAGGTGATCCGAGGCGTAAGCCAGTTGTCGGTCGTTCGTATCGATTGCCTGAATCTCGAGCAACAGTCGCTGGTCCGATGGTGACGCCTTCATGAGTTGCCTTTGCGATTGTCGAAAACGAAGTGTTGTGAAGGTACTGCGTGTGACCACTACTGTACGACGAGGAAATCCCACGGATCCGTGCGTACGTCACTCACCGAGACCGTCACCGCGGGAAGCGCGGTGCGCAGTTGCTCTGCCGCAGTGTCGAGCCAGACCCACTCGCTGGCCCAGTGCGAGACATCGATGAGGGCTGCGCCGCCATTGAGTTTGGCCCATTCGCGAAACTCCGAAGCGGGATGATGCCGGAGGTCGCTGGTGATAAAAACATCCGCCTCTCGAACGGTTGCTTCGCTCAGAAGGCTGTCCCCCGCCCCTCCACAAATTGCGACACGACGAACCTGGCGCGCGAATTCTCCCGAAACGCGAATTCCTTGCGCTGTCGCCGGAACCAGATTCGCGACGGCTCGAGCTAGGGCTCCCAAAGTGGTCGCCTGACCGAGATTCCCGACGCGACCAACACCAGCCGATTCACTCCCCAGGCTCGGAACTATTGGGGAAACTTCGACGAGTCCGAGTTTTGTGGCGAGCACATCGGAAACGCCGCGTTCGACGATATCCGCATTCGTGTGTGCGGCAAGAAGCCCGATGCGCGCACGAATCAATGCGGTCACACAAGCGCCCTTGTACGTCTCCTCGGCGACAGAGGTGATTCCTCGAAGCAAGAGCGGGTGATGCGCAATGATGAAGTCTGCGCCGGCTTCGAGTGCGTCGGTGATGATTTCGGGCGTGACGTCCACTACCAATCGAATATGCGTCACCGGATCGCTCCGTTGACCGACGACCAAGCCGACTGTGTCCCAGTCTTCGGCTCCTCGTTCGGGCCAGAGGCCTTCCACAACAGACGTCACGTCATGAACTGTCGTCATTCGTCACTGCCCATCGATGAGGTCATCGAAGCTCAATTTTCTCACCCGTGGCGAACTCACTCCGGGCTCGTCAGTTTGAGAACTTGGCGATTTTTGTTCGCTCGCGACGTCGTGGGACGATTCTGCCGAGTCAGAGGATGCGGATATTGGTGCGCGTTTCGCTGCTTTCGCGTCAATCTTTGCCTGCGCTTTGGCCTCACGACGCGCCTGCCTGATCGCGGAGCGTTCCGCGCGCTGTACCTCACGTGACGAGGCCGACGCAGAGACTGCGAGGGAATCATCGTCTCCCGCGACAACGTACGTTTGACCGAGCACGGCAACCTCAAAGGGCGCCTCGATGAGGCGCTCATCGACGATGGGCGGCAGGGGTTCGAGCGGTGAATCCACAGTCGTACCTTACCGAGAAGTGGGCCCTACCGGGCTCGAACCGATGACATCCACGGTGTAAACGTGGCGCTCTACCAACTGAGCTAAAGGCCCTCTAATCGAGTTCCAATGCTACCGGTTGTTCGAGTGTAACTATGCCAACTGCGCCAATGCGTCACGGTATGTGGCAAATTCGCGTGCTTGTCCGGGCGCCGTTACGAAACTCGCTGCAACGACACCGTCTTTGTCGATGACAATCGTCGCGCGGTTGGCAATACCGCTTTCTGCGATGAACACGCCAAACGACTCTGCAACCTTGCCGTGTGGCCAGAAATCTGCCAGCAGGTTGAAATCGTAGTTCTGACTCTCGGCAAATGCGCGTTGCGTGAAGTGCGAGTCAACCGAAATGCCAAACAGTTCAACGTCGCTGTCGTTGAAGACACCGAGGTTGTCTCGAATCTCGCACAATTCGCCGGTGCAGATGCCGCTGAACGCCAGCGGAAAGAAGACCAAAACAACTGGTTTCCTGCCCCGGAACGACGACAGGGTGACCTCTTCGCCAAACTGGTTCTTGAGAGTGAAATCTGGAGCGATGGTGCCGGGTTCAATCATGGTGATGTGCCTTTCACGTCGTAGTGAAGAAAGCCTAATCCTCAGTAGTGTTAAGTCCGTAGCTCTCCTTCAACTCATGGCTAGACCCTGCCTGGTGGGAGTGCGCACGGGAAACCAACCCGATTCGAGAAAGAGCACTGCGTGACCGTTAACGACCAGGATCCGTATTCCATCTCCGGCGTAGACGTCGATCCGACCGAGACCGCAGAGTGGATTGAATCCCTCGACGGCGTCGTCGACGCCTCTGGTCACCAGCGTGGCCGTGAAGTCATGCTCAGCTTGCTTCGTCGTTCAAAGGAACTGCATCTTGGCGTTCCCATGGTGCCCACGACGGACTTCATCAACACCATCGCGCCCGAAAACGAACCCGCCTTCCCCGGCGACGAAGACATTGAACGTCGCTACCGTGCGTGGATGCGCTGGAACGCAGCCATGCTGGTGCACCGAGCCCAGCGCCCCGGCATTGGGGTCGGTGGCCACATCTCGACCTATGCCTCATCTTCATCACTCTATGAAGTCGGTTTCAACCACTTCTTCCGAGGTCAGGACCACCCGGGTGGTGGCGACCAGATTTTCTATCAGGGTCACGCGTCGCCCGGGGCGTACGCTCGTGCGTTCATTGAAGGCCGAATGACCGAAGACCAACTCGATGGCTTCCGTCAAGAGAAGTCGCACGCGGGTGGCGGACTTTCCTCATATCCACACCCCCGCCTCATGCCCGAGTTCTGGCAGTTCCCAACCGTGTCGATGGGGCTCGGACCGATCAATGCGATCTACCAGGCACAGCTCAACCGCTACCTGACGAACCGCGGTATCAAGGACGCCTCCGACCAACAGGTTTGGGCATTCCTCGGCGACGGCGAGATGGATGAGGTCGAAAGTCGCGGTCAGCTTCAGGTCGCGGCCAACGAAGGACTCGACAACCTCAACTTCGTCATCAACTGCAACCTGCAGCGACTTGATGGTCCCGTTCGTGGCAACGGCAAGATTATCCAGGAACTCGAAAGCTTCTTCCGAGGCGCTGGCTGGAACGTCATCAAGGTCATTTGGGGTCGCGAATGGGATGACCTGCTCGCGCGCGACGAAGAGGGGGCGTTGCGCACCCTCATGAACGTCACCCCCGACGGTGATTTCCAGACGTACAAGACCGAAGACGGGGCTTTCGTTCGCGAAAACTTCTTTGCGCGCGACCCGCGTGCGCTCAAACTTGTCGAAGGATATACAGACGACCAAGTTTGGGGACTCAAGCGAGGCGGACACGACTACAAGAAGGTCTACGCGGCCTTCAAGGCCGCCGCAGAGCACAAGGGTCAACCCACCGTGATTCTCGCTCACACGATCAAGGGTTACGGTCTCGGCAAGCACTTCGAAGGTCGCAATGCGACGCACCAGATGAAGAAGCTCAAGCTCGACGACTTGAAACAGATGCGTGATTTCTTGAAGATCCCGATTACCGACGCTGCGCTCGAAGCCGACCCCTATATGCCTCCCTACTACCACCCGGGCAACTCAGATCCGCACATCGAGTACCTGCACGAACGCCGTCGCGCTCTGGGCGGTTACGTTCCCGAGCGTCGCTCTAAGTACACGCAGATTGCTGTTCCTGACGCCAAGACATACGAGATTGCCGCAAAGGGTTCCGGCACCCAAGAAATCGCCACGACCATGGCATTCGTTCGTTTGCTCAAAGACCTCATTCGCGACAAGGAGTTCGGGCCACGCATTGTGCCGATTATCCCGGATGAGGCGCGCACGTTTGGAATGGACGCGTTCTTCCCGA
>WLDR01000074.1 GCA_009704705.1 Actinomycetota bacterium
ACTACGCGAATCGCCCCGGATATCACGCGGTTGAGAGATTCCTCGGTCGTCCCGTGCTGTACGGTCGCCTCGGCGTGTTTCGCCTCGCCGGCGCAATCGACGTTCCGGATTCTGTGCTTCAGGAATACTTCGGTGTGTCAGATTAAGTTGATGCGGGTGGCGGGTCACTTTCGTGGAGACCGCCCTCAGCTCTGAGATATCGGAGGAATGAGATCACTCTTTCCGCTGCTCGTTGACGCGTCGGTTCTGAGCCATGAGGGCGACAACAGCGCTATCAAATACGAGGTCACTCTCAAAAACCCGAGCAGTGTGTGCCACTGCCGACGCCTCTGGTGTCTTGGTAGATCGGCAGTATGGATCGTCAGGATCAAAGCCAGCTACTGTCAATTCGGCGAGAATTCGCGAACACGTGTCGTCTGGCATGAGAGAAAACAATTCGTGTTCAAGATCTTCGCCTGCAAGCATCTCGGCGGTCAGGGAGTACTGCGCCCAGGTCGAGAGCAAGACCGCGTGGGGTTCCGGATCTTCCGAATGAGCTTGCTTCGGGACTGCCGCCGCGAGCGCTCGATGCAGGAGGGGTGGATTCAAGGCGCTGCTGTGTGAACGCCAAGGGATGTGGCAAACGAAAACCAGCGGACGCGAATCCTTGCGAAAGGGCTTGCGCGTCAAGCTCGTGACCCCCCGTAACGAGTCGTGGTTACCGCGTGTCAGCCAAATGTCGCGCGCCTCGGAAATTCCAGAAATTCGCACGACGGTTTTCACCAGTGGTCTCAATCGTCGGTTCACCCGTTCACTGTTCACATCGGGACGAAGCTTGAGGCGGTAAGGGATTCTGGCGAGCACGTTACCCCTGAAAATCTCGACGTCATTGGGCACGAGAAAATTGACCATTGGCGCCGTGAGCTGCTCGCCCTCTCCACCGGCAACCCACGAAGAGATCGCCCCGCCAAGGGTGAGACCGGGATCGCTCGAGACGAAGAACTCGTCGGCATCAAATGGCAAGAACACATCGAAGCCTTCGTTTCTCGCCATCTGGAGAAGGAGATTTGTCAATGGCCCTTGTTGAAACCTCTCGCTGTTGTGATGAAACACCGTGAAGTTCGCCCGAGTGCCGAGAGCATCAATTAGTTGGCGTGACACCTCGCGATGCTCATTGTGAAGAACGAGATAGAAATCCTTAATGCCTTGACTAATGAGGTGTGCCAACACCGGGGCGAGAATGTCGACGGAATCCTTGAACACGCCTCCAGCCGCGATTTTGACGGACCCAGCTGTTGAGGTTGGGGTCGGTGTCGGGGTTGAACTCTCGGGCACGTAACGAGGCTACAGAACCGTGCCACTGGCGTGGGCTCGGACTGTCCAGAAATGTACAACACAGCGTCAACCCGAAACAGGGCAGAATTGAGCACATGGGCACCCTCTTTGATGGTTATGGCGATCGCGCCGCCGAGAGGGCCCCCAGACCCGGCGTTGAAGCCGCATTTGACGAGATGTTTGCTGACCTGGCAAAGACGGGTTCGCCGCGCCAGCCCTATGCGGAAATACATCGCGCTCTCGCACAGATGACTCAAGATGAGTTGCGTGGGCGCACAGACGCGCTCGCCGAGTCGTACCTTGCGCAGGGCGTGACATTCGACTTCGCCGGCGAAGAACGCCCGTTCCCGCTCGACCCCGTGCCGCGCGTCATCGAGCAGGACGACTGGGCAGACATTGAGAAGGGTGTCGGGCAGCGTGTGCGCGCGCTTGAAAGGTTTCTCGCTGACGTGTACGGGCCGCAATTAGCTGTCGCCGACGGCGTGATTCCGGCGAATCTCATTAGCACGAGCACGCATTTCCATCGGCGAGCCATGGGCATCGAGAGTGCCAACGGAGTGCGCATCCATGTCGCTGGCATTGACTTGATTCGCGACGAAGCGGGCGCTTGGCGCGTGCTCGAGGACAACGTACGCGTGCCCAGCGGCGTGAGCTATGTCATCTCGAATCGACGAGTCATGGCACAAACGTTGCCTGAACTCTTCACGTCGATGAGCGTGCGGCCCGTGGGGGACTACCCGTATCGACTGCTCAACGCTCTTCGCGCATCCGCCCCCGCTGGCATTGAAGACCCCACTGTTGTGGTTCTCACGCCGGGCGTCTTCAACTCTGCCTACTTCGAGCACACGTTGCTCGCGCGACTGATGGGTGTCGAACTCGTCGAAGGCCGCGATCTTTTCTGCTCAGCTGGTCGAGTGTGGATGCGCACCACTGCCGGGCCAACTCGCGTCGACGTCATCTATCGCCGGGTTGACGACGAGTATCTCGACCCGCTCCAGTTTCGTCCGGACTCTGTGCTCGGCTCACCGGGAATGTTGCTCGCCGCGCGTCTCGGGCACGTCACAATCGCGAACGCGGTTGGTAACGGTGTCGCTGATGACAAACTCGTTTACACCTACGTTCCCGACCTGATTCGGTACTACTTGAATGAAGACCCGATTTTGCCCAACGTCGATACGTGGCGGCTCGAAGACCCCACGGCGCTCGAGGAAGTGCTCGATCGCCTTGACGAGCTCGTTGTGAAGCCGGTCGATGGGTCGGGTGGGAAAGGCCTCGTCGTCGGGCCGGATGCGAGTGCCGATGAACTAGCCGAACTCAAAACCAAGCTCGTGGCAGATCCCCGTGGCTGGATTGCGCAGCCGGTCGTGCAACTGGCAACAATCCCCACCATTGTCGACGACGGGATGCGCCCACGCCATGCCGACTTGCGTCCGTTCGCGGTCAATGACGGAAGCGAAGTGTACGTACTTCCCGGCGGCCTCACGCGCGTGGCGCTGCCCGAAGGCTCGCTCGTAGTGAACTCGAGTCAGGGCGGTGGCTCGAAAGACACGTGGGTCGTTGGCAAACGAGTTCCCAAAACCGACAAGCAACCGGTGGATGTCGCCACACTTGTTGCCGACCAGTCGGCATTGACCACTTCTATCGAACAAGAACCCGATGTCCTGCACATGGACTCCCACTTGCCCGAAGTGAGCCCGCGGGACTTCGACGGTGGTGCTCGAACACGCCAACAAATAGAGCAGCAGCAACAGTATGGGGGTGACTCATGCTGAGCCGCATTGCCGAGTCACTCTTCTGGATTGGCCGATACGTTGAGCGATCTGATGGGACAGCCCGCATTCTCGACGTGCATCTTCAGCTGCTTCTGGAGGATCCGTGGATCGACGAAGACACAGCCTGCCGTTCACTCCTCTCAGTAATGGGTAGTGACGAAGAAAGCGACAATCCGGTCACGCGCGACGACGTCATGAACCTGTTGGCCGTCGACCGGGGCCACCCGGCAAGCATCGCCTACGCCATTGCGTCTGCCCGCGAAAATGCCCGCAGAGCGCGAGAGGTTGTTTCGACCGAACTGTGGGAATGCCTCAACACAAACAATGCTCGCATGCCACGAAAAGTTGCCGGCGACAAGACCCACGATTTCTTCCGCTGGGTTCGCGAGCGAGCAGCCCTCGCGATTGGCATTGTTGACTCGGCAACGAGCCACGATGAAGCGTGGCAGTTTTTCTCTCTCGGCCGTGCAATCGAGCGGGCTGATATGACCGCGCGTTTGCTTGCGACGCGATCTTTGACGGAAGCGAGCGGCCCAAGCTGGACCACCATCCTGCGTTCCTGCGGAGCCTACGAGGCCTACCTGCGCACATATCGCGGAGTGCCGAGCACGAAGAATGCAGCTGAATTCTTGTTGACTGACCGACTGTTTCCTCGCTCTATTCTCTACAGCGTCACGCGCGCTGAAGAGTGTTTGCGCGAAATTGATCCCCGCCTCGGTCGGGCCGGCGTGAACGACACCGCCCAACGACTCCTGGGACAGATTCGATCGGAATTCGAATATCGCCCGGTCATTGAACTTTTGGACGCCTTGCCAGCGCACATGGAAGAAGTGCAGGCTGTGTGTTCGGCCGCGAGTGATGCAATCAGGCGCCGGTATTTCCCGACCAGTGCCGTTCCCGTGTGGATCGGAGAAACGTCGTGAGCCGCCTCCGAATCGTGCACCGAACGGGGTTCACCTACAACTTGCCGGCACAAGCGAGCTACAACGAAGCGCGCATGCTGCCGGCCCACTCCGGCGACCAGTTCGTGCTTTCCACGAATCTCGAAATTAGCCCGTCGGCGATTCAACATTCGTATCTCGACTATTGGGGAACGCGGGTCAGCACCTTTGAGGTTCTCACTCCGCACACCGAGCTCTCGGTGACCGCCACTTCTCTCGTCGAGGTGCGTCCGTCGGAAGCGCCAGCACACGACATGACGTGGAACGAGTTGGACGAACTCGCGGACACGTCTGTGCATTTTGTCGAACACCTTCGTTCGACTCGGCTTACGGCGCCCCACGATGAAGTCGTGACAATGGCGGCGGATGCCCGTACAGCCGGAGCTACTCCTCACGACACGGCCCTGCTTATCGCTCGAGCCGTGTACGACCGTATTGAATATCAACGAGGGGTCACCGGCGTTCACTCGACTGGGGCAGACGCCTGGATCGCTGGCAAGGGCGTATGCCAAGACTTTGCTCACGTTGCAATCGGGGCGTTGCGTTCATTGGGCATCCCTGCTCGTTACGTATCGGGATACCTGCACCCCAAGCCTCAGGCCGCTATCGGAGAGACCGTGACGGGTGAGTCTCACGCGTGGGTCGAGTGGTTCACTGGTGCGTGGCACGGTTATGACCCGACCAACATGATTGAGATCGGTGAACGCCACGTTCTCGTCGCGCGAGGTCGCGACTACACGGATGTGTCGCCCCTGAGAGGCGTGTACGCCGGGCCAAGCGCATCGAGCATCTTTGTGCGCGTGGAGATCACACGAGAGGCGTAGGAGACGAGAGATGAGCGGCTTGTCGAGCGCCCCCGGCGACAGATTTGACCTTGATCGTGCGCTCAAGGTGGGAGCGGAATTGCCGAAGGACATTTCAATTGCCTACATGGCGCCGGCAAACTCGGTCTCCGTGGCAACAGCGCAAACCGACCTCGACTTTATCGACGGTCGCTGGATTGATGTCCGTTCGACGCCAGACATTGACGGACTTCTGCCGGAAACGGTGTTGGCCATTCGAAATGCCGAAATCAACTTTCGCGGCGCAATTCGTCTCAGCGATGGAACTCGCTTGGAGAGCTCTTTTTTTATCACTCGACCTGGAGATTGGGACATCGAAGGGTTGCAAGAGCCGGAGCGAATTGTGGGGCCCCACGCAAGCATTGTGCAAGGAGCAGCCGGCTTTGGGCACTGGCTGATTCATCGATTGAGCCGCCTTATAACCGTGCGCGACTTCGTTCCTGATTTGCCTTTGTTGTCAACCCAGTTACCAATTAGTGGCGATGAGTTCTATGCGCGCACCGGTTGGCAACCGCAGGAGGTTCGCCGGCTGCCTCGTCGACAGCGCAAGACCTTCGCTGTCGACGAGTTATTCGTTCCTTCGTACGCGGGCGTTAATCGAGGGCGGCTAGCCGACGCATCGCGATTCGGCCGCGATATTGAACGGCTGATTGACGGCATTGACCTGCGAACGAATATGCCGGCGTATCCCGAGAAGATCTACCTCCCACGACGCACGGATTCGTCGTCGCGAGCCGGTGCGATCAACGGTCTCGAGATTGAGAAGCTTTTTGTCGAACGAGGTTTCCACGCAATTGACCCCGGAAGTTTGTCTTTTGATGAGCAAGTACGGCTGATTCGATCGGCCAAAGTCATCGCAGGCGAGGGCGGTAGCGCAGCTCAGAACGCAATGTTTGGAAACAAGGGATTGACTGTCATCGTTGTAAATGGCAATAGCGGCCCCGGTACGATTCCCTATCGGCCCGGAAGGAAGACCTACGCACGCATGGTAACCGACGCTTTCGAGTGCAACTATCGTCGCATCGTTGCGTCTGAATTTGCGAGGTTCCCCGGGTGGAAGGCAGACACGGACATTGTGCGGCGCGCACTTGACTCCATGCCTGAATAATGGTCCGAGGCCTCGATGGATATGCTCAAACAATGACTGTTCGCGCGGTGGTGCACATTGGCCCCATCAAGACCGGATCGACCGCTCTAGCTCTCTACTTCTCGAGAGCGTCAAGTCGAAACCTCCTGTCTCCGGACGTGATCTACCCCATGGGCGAGCTGTGGTTTGGGCGAACGGCACAAGGCGCAATCCGCCAATGTCCCGAGATTGCAAGCCTCAAGCGAAACGCAGACGGCTCGCAGGACTTTGAAACTCCCGGTGTTGTTGATGCGATTGCAAAAGTTGCCGCGGAGCTTCGCGCACGACCGGGTTCGACCGACAAGGTGGCCGTCTTTATTGCAGAGACCGTAACCCACGATCATCCTGTGCCACTCATCCAGGAAGCTTTCACCGATCACTTCGATGAGGTGACGTTCGTCATGGTTGCTCGTCGACAAGACAAAGCTGCGGCGTCAACGCTCGCCCAAGAAGTCAAGACCCCGCACCTTTATCGTATAAATCTGGATCCGCGCAAACGCCAGTGGGTGCACGATTTGCCGTTTGGTGACTTCAATCATTTGAGGAACTACGAGCGGTGGATTTCTGGCCCGGAAAACTACCGACTTGTCGCGATTCCGTATCTCGAGGGAGAGCAGGCATCGTTCGCGAGCATCGAACGGTTTCATCGCGCAGGAGACATCCCGGGCCCTGTTGAGATACCGGGTATCGAAGGGCGACGGATTCACCCGACCTTTTCGCGGGAAGGACTGAACGCCCTCATCAAGATCAAGAAGCGCCGCAGTCGTTGGGGATGGTTGCCGGGGATAAACGCCA
>WLDR01000075.1 GCA_009704705.1 Actinomycetota bacterium
AGGTCATGCCGGATCTCTCGCTCGTGCAGATACCCGCCAACGTGTTCGACCGACGCCTTCTCGACAGCGCGTTGCTGACCGAGCTCGTGCGGAATGGTGTGCACGTGCACGTACGCAGTGCGTTTCTTCAGGGTCTCGTGTTTGCCAATCCGAACGAACTCCCCGACTTTTTTTCCCCGCTGGCGCCTGCGCTCACTGCTGTGCGAGACGAAGCGACGGCACGCGGTGTCAGCGTGCAGTCGGTTGCGCTGAGTGCCCTGAAGTTTCACCCCAACGTTTCCGCCGTCGTCGTCGGCGCACAATCGGCCAGCGAGATGGAAGAAATCGTTCGAGCGTGGAGGGATGCAACTGAGCTGCCCCTCCTCAGCTTCGATGCGATTCCCGAGCCAGTTCTCGACCCACGGCAGTGGCCTTCCACGAAGGTAAAGTCATGATTCTCGCCATTCTTCAGGGCCGATTGAGTTCGACCCGCCTACCGGGGAAGGTGCTCAAGGACCTGCATGGCAAGCCCATGATTGTTCGACAAATAGAGCGCATCCAGCAGTCGAGCAAGGTGGACAAACTCGTCGTGGCAACCAGTCTTGACCCGAGCGACGACAAACTTGTTATTGCCCTGACCGAGCTCGGAGTCGACGTGCGCCGCGGGCCGCTGGACGACGTTGTTGAACGTTTTCGCATTGTCATCGACGAGTTCCAGCCGGAGACGGTCGTTCGGCTCACTGCCGATTGCCCGCTCACTGACCCTGACGTCATTGACTTCGTCATCGAGCAACACCTGGAGAATGGGAGCGACTACACCTCTAATGTGCTGAAGCCGACGTACCCCGACGGACTTGACGTGGAATGCATTCGTGGAGACGCATTTCGTCGCATGTGCGAACTCGACCTCAGCGACATGCAACGGGAACACGTGACGATGGGTTTGTACTCCCGGCCGGAGGTGTTTTCTCTGCAATCAATCGAGCAGGAGCCCAACCGCAGTGAGATGCGTTGGACCGTCGACGTGGCAGACGATCTCGAGTTTGCCCGACTCGTATATTCTCGTCTTTATGACCGCAACCCGCGGTTTCGGCAGGACGACATCGTCGCGCTGGTGACGAGCAATCCCGAACTGTCGCGCACAGATGCAGACGTCGCACGCAATTCAGGGCTGAACAAGTAATCACTCAGGAGGACTGATGTCTACCGGATCGACCCGATACGCGGCTTCGCTCGCCCAACTGCAACGAGCCGAAGCGGTAATCCCGCTTGGTACGCAGACGGTAAGCAAGTCGCGCCTCACGCTGCCCGCTGGCATCGCGCCGCTGTACAGTACTCGGGTCGAAGGATGCCGAATCTGGGACGTTGACGGCAATGAGTACGTCGACCTCATCAGCGGGCTGGCTGCAATAAACATCGGCTACGGTGATTCCGAAGTTTCCGCGGCCGTCGCCGCTCAAGTGCCGCTCGGCGTCACGATGTCTCTCACGCACCCGATTGAGGCCGAGGTTGCTCAACTCATTGTGGACCTTGTGCCCTCGGCTGAAATGGTGCGCTTCGGCAAGACCGGTTCCGATGCGACGAGCGCGGCTATTCGCGTGGCCCGAGGATACACAGGTCGGGACCATGTCGTTGTCTGCGGCTACCACGGTTGGCATGACTGGTATATCGGCACCTCGCCGACCCGCAACCTTGGCGTGCCCGAAGATGTTGCTGCGCTTGCACACTCTGTTCCGTTCAACGACCTTGACGCAATGGAAGCAGCCCTGAAAGCACATCCAACCGCGGCAATCATCATGGAAGTCATGACGTTGGAATGGCCAGCACCCGGGTACCTCGAAGGCGTGCGCGCACTCGCAACCAAATACGGTGCGCTTCTCGTCTTCGACGAGATGATCACGGGTTTCCGATTCGCTAATGGCGGCGCGCAAGATTTCTTCGGCGTTACTCCGGACCTCTCTACTTTCGGAAAGGGTATGGCGAATGGATACCCCATCTCTGCCATCGTCGGAAAACGTGAGTACATGATGGTGCTTGAAAAAGCTTTTTTCACGGGCACATTCGGTGGTGAGCTTCTGTCCTTGACCGCAGCCAAGGTTGTTCTCGAGCGCATCAAGAACACAGACGTCATCGCGCGAATCAGCGCCAAAGGTGAACTTCTGACGGAGCGCGTCAATAAAGTGATCCAAGCCGCGGGTGCTCAAGACGTCGTTTCTCTTCAAGGCCACCCAACATGGATGTTCCTGGTCTGGAACCCTGACCTGGGCGAGCAACTGGGTGACCTGAAAATCTTGTTTATGCAGGAAATGTGCAAGCGTGGGGTGCTCATGATTGCCACCCACAACGTCATGGATGCGCATGACGAGAAGGCCTTCGACACAATTTGTGCCGCCTATGCCGAGACGCTGCCCATTGTTCTCGAGGCAATTGCGGCGAACGATGCTCATGAGCGCCTCGATGCTGAAGTAGGGCAGCTCGGGCCACGCGTGCGCTAAGGGCATTCCGCCGCGACGAGGAGCGTAACGCTCTCTCTCCGTGACCAACGAGGACAAGAAGTGGCTTTGCTACACTTCACAGAACAGAGTTTGAGCGAGTGGTGAGGAGTCGGCCTTGTCGGATGTGGTTGAGGGCTTTGACCCATTGTTCTACCGCCCGTGCATCTTTGCGATGATGAGCGGACTCTCCTATGGCACCGCCATCACGGTCAACAACGGCCTCCGAACCGGCCCCCACGCCACGAATTTCGAGTTATCGATGTCTTTCTTCGATGACGCAGGCAAGCACTTGGTTACCACAGACGTCCTTCATGAACTTGCACCTGGTGAAATCATCAAGATTGATACGCGGGATGTGCTCAAGAAGCTCAAAATCACGCCGCGTGGAAACATGCTCGGTATTGCTCACATGGTGCCTCAGCGTTTCTCTGGTCTCACCTCAGTAACGGTCACCCGCGCTGAACTCATGGCGCACGTGAGCTCCTCTGATGACTTCATTGAGTTCAGGCAAGAACCCAAAGGTGTGATCACGGGGGTGGCCTACCAGATGGGTCCGCAAAATGACTCGCGATTCAACAAGACGCGCACAACGCTTTTGCAAGCACCAAAGGCGATTGTCACGGAAAACGTGGACACACTCTTCGCCCTGATCAATGCATCGACAACTATCGACTACACAGACGTTGCGCACATGGAGTACTGGCTCGTCGACCCCGCTGGAAACAAGGTGGCTCGTGGCGAGATAACCGTTCCTCCATGGTCGTGTCGATTCGTCAGTGTGCGAGACCTGTTGATTGAGAACAACCTCCTCGACGAATTCATCGCTCAGGGTGGGTTGGGAATGATTCTCGGGCTTTCGCGGGACTCGGGGCTCGTGCCGATTTCAATGACGATGAACCTCGACACGGGGGCCATCGCATGTGACCACACCCTTCCGCCCATGTATTACTTCACAACCTGGGGCGGTCAGCGACGCATAGAAGCAAATGCTCGTCTCTACGAAACCTTTTTCGCCACCGCCGAACAGAACGAACTCAAGGAGGACGCTCGTGTCGGTGCTTAGTTCACTGAGTCGCAACAGGGTTGCCCAAACCGGGTATCGACGATTGCTCGAATCTGGTTTTGTCCCCCGCCGCGCATTCGCTCATTACTTCATGAACACGGCAGGCATCCGCAGTCGAGTTCATCTGCAGAACTATTACTCGATGTTTTTCCCCGACGACCTCACTCCCGTCGACGCACGTGTGTGGCTCTACGATTCACAGGGTTCACTTCTGGCTCATCGCACCTTCTCGATTCCGGCGTTCGGACAGCTGTATCTCGAAATGGAGGACATTGCAGGCGAGAATCTGGATTCGGAAGGCATGATCGTCGTTGATGTGCTGCCGCCCAAGGCCACCCGGCACAAACTCAAGACCCTGCCCAACATTCAAGCGCTCACTGTTCAAACGCCATTTTGGGTCTCCTACCGCGACGCGGACGACAACTACATGTACGTTCACTCCATTGAGGTCTACCGGGGTCGAGTTTTTGGAGCAGTCTGGCCGCTCAACCAGGTCATGGCTCATGCGACTCAAGCGCGCGCGCCATGGGAGTCGTGGCGACTACTCGACGTCAATCTGCTCGATGAGCTTCACGTGATTGTCATGAATCACTCGGCAACACCCGGCACGACAGAGGTCAGAGTAATCTCACAAGCGGGTGACGTGTTGTGGTCAGAAGAAGTCTCGCTAAAGACGCGCGAGTCACGACGAGTAAGCGTGCCCCAAGACAAAATCAACGAGTGGCGCCTAGCTGGCGAACATGATTCCGTTCGTGTCTCCCTGTCGACGATTCTGTCCGACAACGGAAAACCATACGTACTCATGCGTTACGGCGGCGGGCCGTTGAGCATGCATCACGGCTGACGCACAAATCGTCCCGGTCAGCTCGTTACTGAGTGGACTCGTCAAAGATTCCCAAGGCACTTAGCTCGCCGAAGAGAGCTGAAGAGAGCGTGCGAGCATAGGTTGCGCTCAGGTGCGAACGGTCAAGATAGACGGTGACGCCACCGACAGATGAGTAGCACTCGATCGAAGAGCAAAAGTAGCGCGTCATATCAAGAGCATTTACTCCCTGGATTGATTCGGCCGCCAGAAATTGATAGTCCGTCTGGCTTTCGAAGTTGCTTTTCGGCGCATCGCAAGATTTGGGATCTGATGCACTACTCAGGCACAGCGACGGCGCCTCCGGCCATTCAGGGTTGTCACGAATAACGACAATCCTCGTTCCTCTGTCCAAAAGTGGTTGCCACGCTGACTCCAGTCCCTGGATTATTTGAGCGGGCGACAGAAAACCGTTGTCAACCTCTTCGCGAAGGTTTGTTGAGTATCCGACAATCAACACGAGGTCATATGCTTGGCCTCCCGCAAGGCGACTCGCGACTTTTGGACTCCACTCCGTACATGGCTTGAAGCCCTCACTCCGAGGAGATTCAGTGAAGACACAACTGAACCTCATGAAGGTTGTCACGGTCACTTTCCCACTAGAAATCATGGGCTCCAAGGCAGGGAACCAAGATGCGGAGTGAGAGTCGCCAACGAGCGCGATTCGAAACGGAGCAGAGGGTTCGCCAAAAGTGCACTCAACCAACTCACTCGTCTCAGAGATACAGCCCTTGTCGTAGAGTGCCGCTTTGTCTTCTTCGGCTACGGCCGGATTGGGCTGCAATAAGGGGAAAGTGCGACTTGAGCAAGAAGCGGGATTCTCAATGAATGCTGCGCCAAAACAAGAATCAGTCGCAAGGCTCCTTTCAATGATTGACCGACGTTCCTCCTCGACAGACTGTGAAATGCCAACCGTGATGGATGGGATCAACACCAGCACTCCAGCGACTAGCGCAAGTGCTCCCGTGCGCCAGTTGGTGCGAGCAGTCAAGAATTTCCAGTAACGAACCGGGTCTTCGACCCATTTCTTCGTTGCCCACGCGAGAGCAATAGTGAGGACGAGAATCGCAAGCTTGACGAGAAATGATGGTTCACGACCCCCGACAGACGGGTAAATCACGATGAGAGGCCAGTGCCACAAGTAGACAGAGTATGAAATACCACCGACCCATGCCGCCAGAGCAATCAATCGATGCACCGTGAGGCGAATTGGATTCATCGCCCCTCGTGTCGGCGGTGAGGAGCCATTCGCTGCAATGACAAGAATCGTTGAGACAACGGGGAGAAGCGCAGCTAATCCAGGAAATGGTGTTTTCTCATTCAAGGCCCACAGCGAAATGGCAAGTCCCAGCCAGCCACAGAGCGAAATGGCGACTCGGAACGCATATTGGGAAACGGACCGTGCTCTCGGACTCTCCGTTGTTGCGCCTGTTGGGAATGAACGCCAAGAGACGACAAGTGCGAGCAAACCACCAGAACCAAACTCCCACGCTCGAGAGAACGTCGAGAAATATGCCACCGGTTCACCTTGTTGTACTGCGATGACTGAGTAGGCAAATGAGGCGAGCACCACTGCCCCGAAGACAACGAGCAGGCCGATGCGCAAATCACGAACCTTCGTGTCGTGAAGACTTCGTGACACGGATGTGCTCGTGAAACTGCGCAAACGCAAGATTGCTTTCGACGCGACGATGGCGAGGATCATGAGCAAGGGCCATGCGATGTAGAACTGTTCTTCGACCGAAAGTGACCAAAACTGCTGAACCGCTGTCGGCGCCTTGTCGGCAGAAAGGTAGTTAGTTGCCTCTAGAGCTAGGGCCCAATTCTCAAAGTAAAAGACAGACGCGACAGCCTGTCTGACGAACTGAAGCCACAGAGCGCTTGGCTGAAAACTGAAGACGAGAATCGACGTGGCGAGAACGACAAGCAAAGCCGCCGGGAGTAGTCTCCGCGCGCGACGGGCCCAAAACGTTCCCACTCGTATGGAACCGTTTCGGAACACCTCAGAAATGAGATGCATGGTTATCAAATATCCGGAAATCACGAAGAATACGTCGACTCCGATGAACCCGCCGGCAAAGGCGTGGGGCCACAAGTGGAAGCCAACGACACTCAAGACGGCAAACGCACGCAGGACCTGAATGTCACTGCGGAGCGGAGCACGCGTGGACTTCGTGGCCATGACCGTGATCCTTCCCGAGCGTGTAACCGAACGAAACGGTCACGCCTGAACGAAAGAGTAGGTCCTTCGATTGGAGCGCA
>WLDR01000076.1 GCA_009704705.1 Actinomycetota bacterium
AACGCGGGTGCAAGCGATGGCGAGCACGCCGTGACAAAGGCAAACAGCAGCGCCGTGGTCGCCGAGGCCGACCACGAGCGAGCTGCCCGAAAACCGGCCAGAAAGAGCCACGGCAACGCGATGTGCGTGAGCACCGCGCCCGGTCGGCCGTCGGAAAGCCCGATGAGCAGTGTCGGCGCGAGTCCATACGCCAGGGCGGCAAAAGCACGAATGACGAATCGTTCCGTGAGCCGTGCGGTGAGCATCCACGCACCGAGCCCTGAAAGCGGAATAGCAACGAACCAAATCACAACCAAGACAAACGAAGGTTGCCACCAGGTGAGGCTTCCCAACAGAGCGAGAATGAGCGTGAACGGATCCGCGGGTCCGATCAACCCCGCCGAGCCGGGGCGCCAACCATAGCCGACGAGTGACCACATCTCCGCAAGCGAGTGACCGGCGGGCAACAGAGCCCCGCCAGCAATCGAGGTCGCGCCCACGAGCGGGAAAAGAACGGCGAAAGAAATGACCGAGAGAGCAACAATCGTCCACGCTCCACCGCCAGCGAAGAAATACAGCGAGCGTTTCTCACCGTGCAACCGAATGCGCGCCGCTTCGCGGGAGAGAGTTCGGCGGCGACGAACCTCGGTAGCGGCGAGGCGAACGCCCGAAAGGCTTGCCCAAGACACTCTGCGTTGACCACGAAGTCGAGCGCGCGACCGACCGATGGATCCAAGTGAAAAGGCCACGGACAGAGCTGCGGAGAGTTCGCCCCCAACAAGTCCTGGCCGCTTCGCGAGCATCTGCCCAAACATGCGAACGAGCGCCCACGGCACCAAACTGAGCCAGATCAAGAGCGGTGCCAGACCGCGCGCATACACCATTCGCCGATATAGCTCTGCCCGGCGAATTTGGCGAAATTCACGACGTCGATCGCGTTCACGTTCCACGCGCGGTAACGCGGTGACTCCATCACCGTGTGTCATCACGACAGCTGCGGGAACGACCTGAACGAGACTGCCGGAAAGTCGTACCCGAACGCAGAAGTCAAGTGCGTCATCGACGACCGGCAGCCCGGTGTCAAACCCGCCAAGCGTTCGCCAAGCGGACTCGCGAACGAGCATGCCATTTGCCCCCACTGCGAGAACGTCACTCATCGTGTCGTATTGACCTTGGTCGAGTTCATTTTCAACGAGCGGAATCGTTTGCCCGCGCGGCGAGAGGGACTGACCAAACTCGAGAATCGTGCCCGGAGAGCCGGCTTCAAAACTCTGCGCCTCGTATTGCTTTGGGCCGACCACGACCGCGGAACGCGACACCTCGAGTGCGCCCACGAGGTGCTCCAGCGCGGTGGGCTGTGGTGCGCTGTCTTGCCCGAGAATCCACAGGCAATCGTCGCCCGTTGGGCTTGCAGCCACAATGCGAGCCGCCATGTCTACGGCTTCACCCAGTGGAACGGCACCGCCCGTCGACAGGATGTGCGCGGGGCGCGCATCCTCGAGTTGACTTCGTGCAGAACCTCGTGACCCGTTATCGACGGCAATCAGAACATCGACGGGTCGAGTTTGGCTTGCCAGTGCGGCGATTGTCGTCGCAAGATGATCGCCCCCAGACCGGGCGACGAGAATCGCGACGACACGCACTAGTTAGGCGCGGCGACGAAGGCGGCGGCGTTCGCGTTCGCTGAGGCCACCCCAAATTCCGAAACGTTCGTCATTCGCCAGCGCGTACTCAAGGCACTGACCCGCAACTTCGCATGATTCACAAATGCGCTTCGCGTCGCGAGTCGAGCCGCCCTTCTCGGGAAAAAACGATTCGGGATCCGTCTGCGCGCAAAGCGCGTCCGCCTGCCACGCGAGAGGATTGTCGTCGATGTCAGCATCGTTTCGACGAATTCCAGGGAGTCCGAGGTGAATAGGATCAACAGCCCAGTTATCGGGAACATCACGACGATATCCAGAGGACATAGTGCAGAACCAACCAATTCTTTTTTTGCGACACACCACAGCGGCGGTGCATTTGACTAATTACACCGGTGTTATTCGGTATTCGTCAAGTCGAAGTGCAAAAAGTTTCACGTATCCGGAGGGTTTTGCCCGGTAATCGGCCAAAAGAGACGCCAAATTCAGCGATTTACGCCTCCGCGCCTATCGCCCCGTGCGTGCGACAAACAGTTCGGCATCTCCCGCGATGCTCAATGCCAGCTCATCCGGCGACACATACCACGCCTGTCCCCGACGAATCTCGGCACGCGCGTGACTTCCCGCGACCTGCGCATGGCCGGCCGTGCACAACACGATGGATGCGCCGTCGAGCTGAACCACTGCAGCTTCGGCTCCTTCGTCCACCACGACGTGCACGAGCTCGAACTCGCGGACACCGGGGGCAAATCGATTTACTCCCGCGCTCAACTGATCCGGTGAGACGAGAAGTGGACTCGACGGGGAAAAGACACCAACGCTCATGAGCTCGGCGACATCAACGTGTTTGCTCGTGAGCCCGCCACGAAGCACGTTGTCACTCGCCGCCATGATTTCGATTCCGAGGCCGCTCAAATACGCATGCAAGATGCCGTGGGGAACATACATCGCCTCACCCGCGCGCAACGTAACGCGATTCATAAGAAAGGCCACGACTATTCCGGGATCGCCCGGATACTCGGCGCCGAGCATTCGAACGGTCGATGCGTCGCGCTCGATTGGGCTCGTGGCACCGGATTGCCGAGCAATGCCCACCAGCTGATTCACCAGTTCGGTAACCTCATTCACGCCGGCGGCAAGCAGCCCGGCGACCGTATCGCGCACGTCGGTTGCTGATGCCTCGAGCTGTGCAATCAGGCCGACCACGGCGTCCGATGGCAGACCTGCGCGGCTGGCTTCGTCCACGAAGGCTCGAAGTGACGCCACGGTCGTCGCAACCGAACGGAACCCACAGAGGGCGTCGAAGGTTTCGCTGACGCAAAAAATGAGCTCGGGTTTGTGCGAGGCATCGCGATAGTTGCGGTGCGGAGCATCCAGCGGGATTCCGGCAGCATTCTCGGCAGCAAAACCTGTCTGCGCCTGTGCCATCGAGGGATGCACCTGGATCGACAGCGCGGTCTCAGCCGCGAGTACTTTGAGCAGGAAAGGCAGTGTCTGTGCATCCCGGTCGAGAAGCTCAGCGAGGTTCTTCGCACCGTCAACCTCTGCAGGGTTGACGATGACGGATGGGCACAGCGGGTGGGCGCCGAGCCACAACTCTGCTTCGGGGCGTCCGCTGGCCGGGCGACCGAGCAAGTCGGCGATGGCATGAGTCGAGCCCCACGCGTAATCTCGTGGCGTGTTGTCGATTTCGACGAACATGCGTTCTCCTTCGTTGCCGACAGCCACGCTATCAACTCTGCCCCCTGACGAAACTGTCGCAACGAGGGTATTGTGGCGAAAAAGGGGCAGGAGCTAGACCAATGTCGTTACCCATTCATGCCGGAGATTTCTTCGCACTCGAGAGCTCGCTTTCGGTGCCGGAGCAAGAACTCGTCATGAATCTGAGGGCCTACCTAGAGACACTCCGCCCCGACCTTGATGACCTGTGGGAGAAAGCAGAGTTTCCCCGTGGCCTGGTCAAGGGATTGGCCGAAGCACGCATCATTGGTTTGTCATGGGAAGAGACCCGACCGTTTGAGAACTCAGCTGAGTTTCGCGGCTGGATTTCACTCGAGCTATCCCGCGTCGATGCGAGCGTCGCGACATACGTTGGCGTGCAAGCAGGTCTTGCGATGGGGTCGATTGGGTTGTGCGGCTCCGATGAGCAACGAGCGGAATGGCTGCCCAAAATGGCCGCAGGAGATGTCGTCGGTGCGTTCGGACTCACCGAGCCGACGTCTGGTTCCGATGCAGCTCTGGGACTGCAAACCACGGCTCAGCGACGCGGCGACGAGTGGGTCATCAACGGGGCAAAGCGCTGGATCGGCAATGCAACCTGGAGCGACATCTGCATCATTTGGGCGCGAGACCTCGATGACAACAAGGTCAAGGGATTCATCGTGCCGACCAACACGCCGGGTTACCAGGCGACCAAGATTGAACGCAAGATTTCTCTGCGCATTGTGCAAAACGCGGACATCGTGCTGACCGATGTCGTTGTGCCCGAGTCATTGAGGCTGCCTGGGGCGCGGTCGTTCTCCGATACCGCTGCCGTGTTGCGGGCAACCCGCGCCGAAGTTGCATGGGCGGCAGTCGGCGCATCCATTGGTGCGTATGAGGCAGCTTTGGCGTATGCGAATTCGCGAACACAATTCGGCAAGCCCATCGCAGCTCACCAGCTCGTTCAAGATCTGCTCGTCAAGTGCATGGGCAACATCACCTCGAGCCTGACCCTCGTGCGTGAGGCGAGTCGCAAGCAAGATTCCGGCGATGACCGAGATGAGTTTGCAGCGCTCGCGAAAGCGGTCGCCACGACGCGCGCTCGAGAGACCGTCGCCATGGCCCGTGAAGTGATGGGTGGCAACGGCATCGTTCTGGATTACGGGGCCGCACGGTTCTTCGCCGACATGGAGGCGCTCTACAGCTACGAGGGAACCCGAGAAATCAACACCCTCATTGTCGGTCGCGCGCTGACCGGGCAATCGGCGTTCGTCTAGCCTTATGAGCATGTCGCTCACCTCGGCCTTCGATGCACAGCAGCACCGCATCGACGCCAACCAAACGCGTCGAGCTCAAAAGGCAATCCAGCTCGCCGACACGGGGCTCGCCTCTCTCGCCTTCGTGATTCTTTTTGCGCAGGATGCGCTTCAAGCGGTCGTGGGCAACACCGTGGGCGTCGCACTCGCCGGTGTCATTTGTCTGCTCTATTCGATCAGACTGCTTCGAAACTGGCGAAAGATTCGTTGGATGCGCATGCCCGTCATGCTCGTTCTGTTCCTGGTTTCATCCGGAATTGCCCTGCTCTGGTCGAGTGACATTCGGGCGTCACTCGTCGCATGGGCGCTACAACTCGCCACCGCGGGCGCCGCGATTGGTATGACGATGCTCTTGCCCTGGCCGGCACTGGTCAAGGCGCTCGGCACGGCCGTGCGTTGGGTGTTGGGGCTCGGGCTCATCGTCGAAGCCATCTCGCTCTTTGTTGTTCGTGGACCCGTGTGGGGACTCACCGGTCACCTCGCGATGCTCAGCTTCGCTGCGGTCGTCCTCCTCGTCGTTCTCCCCCTTCAACTGGCCGATCGAACGGTGTGGCGCGGGTGGGGCTACATGTGGATTCTCTTCGCGCTCGCAGCGCTGGTCTACACGCAGTCGCCACAATCGTGGCTCGCGCTCATTGCCGTAGTTGTGGGTCGCGGACTCGTCGAGTGGACCCGCGCGACCGACCCACTCAAGCGCCGCCTCATCTACGTCGTGAGCACCGGCTTGCTCGTCGGACTCATCACATCGCTGGTCATGACCTGGTCGGAGTTCGCCGAAGCGAGTGCGGATGGGTCGTGGGTTGCGCTTGTGTCAACGTCGAGCCCGCTGGCCGTCGTCTTCTTTGTCGCTGTGCTCGTGACGACCTACTGGCGTTCGTGGTTTGTTGCGGTCGATCGACCCCAGTGGGACCTCGATACCCGCAGGCCCTTCACTGCGACAAGCATGCTTCCGCTCTTGATGATGACCGCCCTCATTATCGCGGGTGCGTTTGATGCGCGTCTCACAACAGCGTCGGGGCTGCTCCTCGTTGCCATCGCTGCCGTGGTGACCAAGTACCCAGAACGCCTTCGCGGCGAATTGCGCTAGCGCCGCGACCTAACTGGTCTCGGGCGTCGCTTCGACCGGCGGGTGAATGGCCGATTGAATAAAGGCCTGAATTGTCGCATAGTCGGGGTAGAGCGGATCCGTCGGAATCGTGTCAGATTCTGGCGTCAACTCGATGTGAATAACCGGCAGTTCACGTGTCTTGGCCGCGAGCGTGATGAAGTGCGAGAACATCGAGCGCGGGATGTTTGTGCGAACGAGTTGCGTGCCCGCATCCATAATCTCGCTAAATTTCGTGACCACGTTTGCCGGGTTGATCTGCTGAAGCAGCGCTTCTTGCAGTTGCTGTTGCCGCTGCATGCGGGTGTAGTCGGTGTTGTCCCAGCGCGAGCGGGCGTACATGATGGCGGTGAAGCCATCCATGTGCTGCGGGCCGACCTCGATCCACGCTTCAACGTCTTCGGCCGCGGTGTCAGGTTCGGCAATCGCAACACGCTCCGTGACGGTGACATCGAGTCCGCCCAAGGCATCGATGAGATCCACTGCACCCTGCATGTCGATGAGCGCAAAATACGGGATGGTCAAGCCCGTGATGCCCTCCGCGGCGTCACGCACTGCTTCGATTCCGGGTGAGCTCCCGCTCGCAACCGCATCGGGATACAGTTCCGGGTGGTTCAACTCGATGTCGGTGTAAATCGTGTTGAGGCAGGCGAACTCGACGCAAAAATCAGCGTCGTATTCTGTGTAGCCGTTGGGGTAGAGCGACCACATCGGAGAACCGTCTGAGAATGGGGCGTCGTGCAAGTCGCGAGGCATACCGATGATCGTCGCCTGGCCGGATTCGGCGTTGACGCTCACCACCTGAATCGTGTCCGTTCGCACGCCTTCGCG
>WLDR01000077.1 GCA_009704705.1 Actinomycetota bacterium
GACAGCGGGGCATCCCACACCGCGTCATAAACGTTGTCGCTCGCATCGAACCAGATTGGCGGGATGTCTGTCGAGAGCTGCCAGTAAGGAGCATCGACTGCCCCGATGCCCTCGCCCGTCACGTCGATGAGCAGTGCCTCATCGAACACGCAGGCGTTGCGCAGCGACCAACCGGTTACGCGAACCTGCCACGTGCGGTCGGGGGTGCTCGGGGTCACGAGCGTGGTTCCCGGGCTGCAGGTATCGGGTGCGGATTCGAGACAGTATCGAACGAACACGTTCAGAGCGCCCCCGAACGTGGCAGACGAGAAAGTCTCGCTCCAGGCACCGCTGCCGTCGCGGAACTGAGCAACGAGACCGTTCGGCGCCGTGCCCGCATCAATCTCGGCGAGGTACGCGCCATCGGTTGCCGTCGCGGCCACGGCATAGGTGAAGGTGCCGATGGCGGGGTCATCGAGAGAGCCGACAGGCGCTCCTCGGCGTTGGTCGAGGCCGAAACCGTTGGTCACGCAGAACAGCGACTCGTAGCCGGCTTGGCTCGGAACATCGGCGAAGATGGCCGTCTCATCGGCCGTTCGTTGCGACTGAATGTCGGCGGGGCTCGACGCGGTCCAGCCCATGCCGGTTGCCTCGGCATAGGTGCACGTCGGTGCCGAAACGCTCGATGGCCACAGAAGGTAGAGGTACTCGAGAGCGTCGCCTCCGTTGACGTTCGCATCCGCCGTCATCGTCACCTGCCAAGCGCCTCCGGTCGCTTCGGCCGCGGTGTCGGCTCGCGAGAGTGAGGGAAGACCGGGCACGTCAACTGTGCGGCGCTCACTGCTTGACTGACCCGACGCGCCAACCGGTGGAGCAACCGCACCAACGGCTTCGACGGTCACACCGCTACCGGCTCCGGCATCGGCCGCCACCTCGACCGTGAACGCAGAAAAGTCTCCGGCGAGTGGACGCACGACCCGACCTACGGCGGTTGACCCCGCTGCCCCATCGCCGGTGATCACGTACGATTCGACCTGCTCGTCGGCGGCCGGAGTGACCGTGACCGAAACCGCACCTGTCGCCAGAGTGGTGAGTGTTGCGTTGTAGACGCCGGTTGCGCTGTCGATACTCCCGAACAGCGGAGCGCGATAGGCATACGAGTTGGTGACGGTCGATGAGAAGGCAGAATCACCGACCTCGTTGTAGGGCACGGCTGTGAACGTGTGCTTCTCAAATGCGGTGAGTCCGGTAATCGTGCACTCGAGCGCGTAACGCTCGTCGCCGGCAGTAACCGGGCAATCGAGAACGGGTGAGCTGCCGGAATCCTGATAGATACGGAAGCCTCGCAAACTCGGGGACGCATTGCCTGCCTCATCGGGCTCGATGCGCAGCGTCACGCTGGAGTCGGTGAACGCGCTCTGCGTGAGCGTCCCCGGCGCGCCCGGGAACCCGGCGAGCGCAAAGTTGAGCGATCCGACGGCGGCTCGACCTTGGGCATCCAGCACGGTGTATGGAATGTCACCGCACTGAGCGCCGACGGTTTGGTTGCCGGTCGACCAGGTAGCGGTGATGGTGCCATCGGATGCGCTGAGCACAGCCTGCCCACAGCTCACCGCGTTACCCGCGCTCACGTCTGGATACCCGAAGGGCGCAAAGACCAGCTCTGTCGTGAAGGGGTTGTAGGTGCCCGTGAGCGCCGAAATCGCGATGGTGCAGGTTGTGTCGGTTGCCAGACACGAAAGCGAACCGAAGCCACCGATTGGTCCGTCGACCGGGGCCGGGCCGACGAGAAGCCGGATGGTCGCCGGCAAGGTCTTCGGGTGGTTCACGATTCGCACGGTCACGACTTCTTTTGTGCCGGGCACAGCGTCATCGTTCGCGACGATGGTGAGCGACGGGCCGACAAGTTCAACGTCGAACGACGTGCCCGTGTACTCAATCACGTACTCAAGGCTCGTGAAGTCGTCATTGTCGATCCACGTTGTCATCGTGGTGAGGTCGAACACCTTGGTGTTTGTCGGCGGCGTTCCGGGCGAGATTTCCAACGCGCGGTCGGTGAGCTCGGGTTCGGGGTCGAGCGGAATTACCTGAACCGCAACCAGTAGTCGAGTGACGGTATCCGCCCCGCGCAGTTTCACAGAGACAATGCAACCGTCGCTCCAGGGCGCTCCGAGCCCTGCGTTGTAGGTGACATTGGTTCCATCGCCTGCCGAGCATGTGGCGGCGGCGCGTGCACCGAAGACCTCCACACCGTCACTGAGAACCTCAATGGATGTTCCCGCCGGTGTCGCCACGAGATCTGTCATGTTGAACGTCACCGAGTCTTCTTCACGCACCGAAATGGGCGGAACGTCTTGTTTCAGCGTCAGAATTGCCGCCTCAAGTGGCGGGATGCGCAGGAACCCGTAGCTCACCACGTCGTTGCCAGCGAAGTCCGTCCCCGTGAGCGAGAAAGGAATGAGTGCTCCACGGTCGGGCGCGATTCCGAGAATCGACCAACCGGATGCGGTGAAGCCGTCGCTTCCCGGCCAGAGCTCGAGGGTCAGGGTTGAGATGTCACCACCGGTCCACGAGACCTTGTTGGTGACAACGTCGATACCGGTAATCAATCGCGAGCGATCGGCGAACGATACGTAGGTGTCGCGAATCTGAGGGAACGCCGGGGTTGATTCGACCACCGCGCGCACGACGAGCAAACCGACAGACACGTTGCCGTTGGCGTCGGCCACGGAGTATCTGTAGGTGAGCACACTCGGAGTCTCAGGGGCACGAATTGTCACCTTGTTGCCTTCGACCCTTTCCAGTGCGCTCAGTGCGGTGGTGAATGGCAGGGTGCCGGGTTTTGCGTCGGGCACAACGCTGTCTGGCTCGAGCGTGAGCCCATCGCCCACGGTATCGATGTCGTTGACCGTGGGGTCGAGCGTCACGTCTTTGTCGGAGCCTGCCGTCACGTCAACGTAATCGGTCGTCGTGATCGGTCCGGGTTCGGCTGTGGTGGTGAGGATGCCCACACGCACGGTGCCCGTCGACGCTCCGCCTCGCGCATCCCGCACCGAATACGTGAATGAATCTTGACCGATTGCGGTGGCTTGGCTGGTGAACGTGATGGATTGTCCGCTCCCCGAAACCGCAGCGAAACCGTTCGTCGGCGAGCCAACGGCCGTGAGCCACACCGCGTCACCGTCCGGGTCAAGTTCGGTGAGCGGAACGGTGATCTCAACCGAGGAACCCGGTTCGGCGCGCGCCTGCAGGGTCGGGGCGAGAGGTGGCTTGTTGCCGTCGGCGCCGAGCACCGTCAGGGTTAATACGGCCGTGGAGACGAGCGACGGATTTCCCACGACGCTGGCCGCATAGGCACAGCGGTAGACGCCGGGCTGGTTCGGGGCAAGAACGCGCAGCAGGTTGTCTGCTGCGAACACGAGATTTGCCGCACAGTCAGCGTTGATTGACTTCGGATCGACGGTGAGAGTAGAACCAGTCGCTCCGAGGTCGTTGGCGAGAACATCCACGTCAATCTGGGCGCCCACACGAACCGACGCCGAGTCATCGACTGCGATGGGTGGCTGATTTGCCGGGCTGGGAAGCAGATAGACAAGCGCCTGACCAGTGGCGGTGACGATGCTGTTGGGTGTGCCATCGCTCACCGTGAAATCGATGGTTCCGATTCGACCGGCGAGGCCATCCGTTGTCGCTCCGCGAACGCGCATGCGAGCCGCGTCGATCACGTCGACGAACAGGCTGGCGCCCACGCTCGGCGTCACGAGCGTCGAGTCGAGCATGAGCACCCGACCCTCGGGATTCGTCGCTGCCGTGAAGACGTCCACGAGTTGATCGCTTCCGGGAGTCAAGAAAATGCTGACCGGGGCAAGGGCAACGGGTCGGGTCGCCGGCGCTGAGACAATCACGCGCACATTGGATGCCTGCGACTGAACACCGTCGGTCACGGTCACGGCAACATCGAAATCACCCTCCGATGGGCTGCTAAACGTGAACGCGGTGGGCGAGACGAGAGTGACGCGAGCGGATGAACCGCTCGGCAATGCGGCGGTCACCAGAGTGGCCGGGCTCACTCCGCCGCTCACGTGCGACGCAATGTCAATCGACACGGGTTCATCGGCGACCGTCACTACCGCAAAAGGGGTCGCCACTAGTGTTGGGTTTGGCGTCACCGTGATGTTCAGTATTCGTGTCGTCGTTGCCCCGTTGGTGTCTGAGATTTTCACGGTGACTGCGACCACCTCGGTTGTCGCGAGAGACGCGTTCGCGTGCTGATAGACCAACCGGCCCGTCGGCGAGACGTTCACTCGACCCGTGCCGGAGTCGACCGTGGCACCTGCGGCAAACACTCGGTCACCTTGCGGATCGACCCACCCGTTCATGGTGTTCAGTTCGACGGTTCCGCCGGGAGCCAGGCTGGGGCTTGGCCAGCTGATCACACAACTCGCCTCAAAGTCGGCACACCATTCGGGTGCTGAGTTTTGGTCATCCGGGATGACCGTCAAGGTCACGCGTGCGGATTCTGACATCAGGCCGTCTGCGGTCGTGCCATCGCTGACGCGATACTCGATGCTCGTCGTGCCGGTGGCTCCAGCCGGCACCGTGAACACCAGCTGTTGCGACTGGTCGATGAGCGCGATCGTGCCGAACCCGGGTTGTGTAAGCGAAGTCGGGTCGATGACGAGCACGTCCCCGTTGGCGTCGTAGTCATTGAGCATCACAGGCAGGGTCACGCTCGAACCCGCGCGAACGCCGAAGGAGTCCGGTTCGGCCACGGGCGGTCGTGGTTGTGTCACGTTTGCCGTATCGGCGGAGTCGGTCTCGGTCGTGGGGTCGGTCGACAGCAGGCTCCAGTCTTGAGAACCCGTCACGAGTGTGCCCTCGGGCAGTGTCCACGCCCATCCACTCGCCGTGTCGTTCAACACCGCGCGCGAACCAGACACCTGAATTACCGGATTCGGGTCAGACTCCAGCCGTGCGCCGGCGTACCCCAGCGACACGGTTTCACCCGACAGGGCATCGACGGCCAGCCCGCCCGCAGTGCCCGTGGTCAACCAGGCAGCCATCACGGTGGAACCAACCTGAGCAGGTCGAGCGGCAAAACCTTGCGTCGGAGACGTGGCGAGCGGTTGCCCCGAATCGAGATCGATCGTCACGAGCACGTCAGACTGCGCAATGACGAGCACGCTGTCGATCGTGGTGGCCGACTGCAAAAGCGCGCCCGCGTTCAGCCCCGAGTCAATCACGATGGGCTCTGCGCGACCCTGCACCCACAGCCTCTGGTCGATCGGGTCGAGCAATGCCCAGCGTTCGCCTGACCACGTCATCTGCAACGGATGCTCCGCGTCGGGTGGGGGTGACAGCACGACCGTCTCTGCGGTGAGCAGCCCACTGCCCGTGTCGAAGATCCGCACAGTGGAGTCGGTCGCAGAAAACATAGCGAGCTTGCCCGAAACCGAGAGAGACATCGCGGTGACGGCAGTACCGGCGTCATCGGTTTCGATTGCGGAATTCGCTCCCGGCTCTTCGGGATTCGCTGACGGCCCGGTAGACAGACTCACCTGACGCGCTTCGCTCGCTCCGCCGTCGAGGCGCGAGACCCACACCGAGCCGCCGGCGGCCAGGAAGGCCACGGTGTTGGCATTCGATTGCACGTCGGTTGTCTCGCGCGGTGCACTGATGGCGTTCGCCGAGTCGGGTTCGACGTCTTTCGGATCGGACGTATCCACGGGCGTGAATCGCGAGTCACCATCCGTAAAGAGCAGCACACCGGCGGGCGACTGAACGACGGCACTGGGGTTACTCACCGCGTTGACGGAGTCGAGTTCATCGAGCGCCGCATTCACTCGCGCGTATCGCTGACCAGCTGAGTTCTGCATGACCCAGACTGCGGTTTGCTCGGGTGGCGCATCCACCACATCGAACCCCTGCGCCACGGCAGCGAGCCCGGCCACGAGCGCGGTTACCGTCGAGACCGCAACGATGCCCCACACGTTTGCGCGTTTCATGCGCTGTCACCCCGCTGAAGGTGCTGCATCAGAAGACCCCGAGAATCGCCAACGCAAAGAGTGTGGCCAGGCCGGCAAGCGCGACAATGGCGAAAACCAGCCAACCCGACGCCCGCGCGGTCGCAACGGTGCGCACATAGGTGCGGGCGGTCTTGGTCGCGGGCAGGTTGCTCGCCGCGGTTGTCGAGGGCGAGGTGGATGCGCGGCCCTTGCGCGTCGAGGTCACCGCAACTTGCGACCTCGGCGTCGAACCCGTCGACGTGTTCGAGAAGTCGATCTCGCCCCTCGCCGCGGCGTTCGTGTCGAACTCGATCGGGGTGATGGGTTGCCGCAGGGTGCGCTGCACATCTTGCAACGCTCGACCAAACTCGAGCATCGTCGCGGAGCGCTTGAGTGGGTCTTTGTTGAGGGCGGCACCGAGCACGATGGCAAGCTCGTGCGGAACATCCGTTCGACCCCACGCTGTCGGTCGCGATTTGAGGATGCGCTTCGCCAGCTGCTCGCGCGTGTTCGCGCCCTTCTCGGGCAGTTCGAACGGCGAGTAACCCGCCAGCAACGAGTACAGCGTTGCGCCCAGCCCCCA
>WLDR01000078.1 GCA_009704705.1 Actinomycetota bacterium
AGCACGATTACGACGAAAATCATGATCCAAATCGCCGACTGAACCCCGAAAATCTTGGTCTTGGCAATCGCACCGAACTCCGGGTGCTCGAAGAGAACGATCAGATTGCCGCCCGTGACGAGTGAGGCAACGCCAAGCGCAATGAATGACATTGCCAGTGTTGCAATCAGCGCGTTGATCTTCAGGATTGTGCTGACGACACCGTTAATGAGACCCACGATTCCACCGACGACGAGTCCTGAGATGAGGCCCAGTGCCGGACCATTCGTGAGGGCAACAGTTCCCGACACGACGGCAGCAAGGCCGAATGTTGCACCCACCGAGAGGTCGATGCCACCCGTGATCAACACGATGGTGCCGGCTGCGGCAATGATCAGAATCGACGACTGCTGATCAAGGATGTTCAGCAAGTTGATTGGCGTCAAGAATGACGGGCTTCCGACCGAGACGGCAATGAACACAACAAGGAACGGAAGAACGATGGCGAGGGACCGCCAGCGGACATTCTTCAACAACCCAAACCTCACATCGGTCGGGTCATCTTTCACTGCGTTGAGAACCTTGTTCATTTCATGTTCCTTTACTTGCCACCGGCAGAGGGGATGGTGGGAATGGCTTGGGTGAACGCGGCGCCAATGATGTTCGTCTCGGTCATGTCGTCTCCCGTGAACTGAGCCACAATTGATCCGGCACGAACGACGAGAACTCTGTGGCACAAACCAATGACCTCTTCTACGTCTGAAGAAATCACGAGTACACCGGTGCCCGCGTTTGCTTGCTCAACAATCAGGTCGTAAATGGCTCGACGCGATCCCACGTCGACACCGCGCGTGGGCTCGTCGGCAATCATGATGCGGCGCGGGGCCTGCAAAGCACGTCCGAAGACAACCTTCTGCTGGTTTCCACCCGACAGGGCTGACACGAGGCGAGTGTCGTTGCCGCGAACCGTTACTTGGTCAAGAATCGAAACGACACTGGCCTGTTCCTGCTTGCGGCGAATCCACAACGCGCGCGCGAAACGGGAGAGATTCGACATCGTGACGTTCTCTCGAATGGAACGCTGAAGAAACAGTGCCTGGTCTTTTCGCGACTCGGGAATCATGAAGATGCCGCGACCGAGGCTCGCGCGAACGCCTTGCGAAACCGCTTCACCATCAATCGTGACCGTGCCCGAGGTTCGCTTTGTCGACCCAAAGATTGCGTGTGCAATTTCGCTCCGGCCAGCACCGACGAGACCGGCAAGCCCAACGACTTCACCTGGTCGAATGTCGAGGGAGACGCGATTCACACCCGGTGCGATCATTCCGCGGACCGACAAGACGGGAGGGAGGCTTTCGTTTGGCCCGGCAGGCTTCTTGGGGAACAGGGAGCTGAGCTCGCGCCCGAGCATGCCCGAAATCAGTGACTCCTCAGTCTCTTTTTTGGCGGGACTCGTTCGAATGAGTTCACCGTCACGCAGAATCGTGATGTCGTCAGCGAGTTCGAGCACCTCAGACAAGAAGTGCGAAATGAGAAGAACAGTGCGACCAGACGCAGCGAGCGAGCGAATGAGGTCATGGAGTCGCGTCACGTCTTTGCCTGACAGGGCAGCGGTCGGCTCATCCATGATGATGAAGGATGAGCCACTGGCCAGAGCACGCAAAATCTCCACTTTTTGCTGGTCGGCTGTTCGCAGGTGTCCGGCGATGTCGTCGTGGTTGAGTTCGAAACCGACGTCGCGCGTCAGCTCGTTGAATGCGGCACGAAGAGCACGTTTGCTCGTGAAGCCTGCATTTGTGGGCTCGTTGCCCAAAAAGATGTTTTGCGCGACGGTCAAAGACGGTACGAGCGCGAGTTCCTGGGCAATCGTCACGATGCCGAGTTTGAGCGCGTCACGAGTGCGACGCAGTTGCGCGGCTTCGCCATCAACAATGACCTCGCCGCTGTCCGGTGTATAAATGCCCGAAATGATTTTGCTCAGTGTCGACTTGCCGGCACCGTTTTCGCCCACGAGAGCGTGAACGGTTCCGCGTCGAATCTGGAGAGAGATGTCCTTCAGAACGGGGGTGCCGCCGAAGGCCTTTCCGACCCCCCGGAGTTCCACGTGGAACACCGGGAGGTCGGTCTGGGGCTGGTTAGCCTGCATTACTTAGTTAGCCGATCCACTCACCGGTGAACTGGCTGGCCGTGTCCTTCGTGATGACGCCGTTGTTGGGCAAGCCCGCCAGCGGGTTCACTCCGGGGCTGACCGTGCCCGACTTGATGGCCTCGAGGAGAGCCTGCATTGCGAGCTTTCCGGTCGTGGCCGGAGCCTGTGCGACATCGGCGAACCACGCGCCGCTTGCGACACCGGTTACAGCCGTCGAGCTACCACCAAAGCCGACGAGGAGGATCTTGCCCGTGAGGCCAGCTCCATCAATCGCCTGCACGGCACCCTGGATGCTCTGGTCAGAACCAGCGATCAGGTTGATTCCTGGCTGAGCCTGCAGCATGTCCTGGACAGCCTTCAGAGCGAACGATGGGGTGAAGAAGCCTTCGCCCTCAGCGACGATCTTGACGGGCGAGCCCTTGACGGCAGCATCGAAAGCTTCCTTGGTAGCAACGTCAAGTGCCGAAGCCTTGATGTTGTACATGTAGCCAACGTTGCAGGGGTCGAGCTTCTGTGACTCACATGCGGCCACAACCTGCTCACCGAGCTTGGTTCCGAGTTCGGTGGGTACGAAGACCACGTTGCCCGAAAGACCCTCAACCTGCGACTCAAACGTCGTCAGGTCTGGGCCAAGGATCTGGTCCATGTTGACAACCTTGATTCCAGCTTCGATGGCCTGCGACACGAGGTCAACGAGTCCGGTTCCGAAGATGGGCTGAGTGATGATGCCCTGGTACTTGCCCGACGTGATGACGTCTTGCAACTGCTGGTACTGAGCGTTGGGGTCGTTGTTTGCGTCGAATACCGTGACCTCGGCGCCGGCCGCCTCTGCAACAGCCTTTGCGGCTGCGAGCATGGGCGAGTCATAGCTGTTGGTGACAGCGAACGACATGTACGCAATCTGCGGTGCATCGCCACCCGAGCTGTCGCTCGAGCAACCTGCGAGTCCGAGTGTGGCTACCGCTGTGACAGCCACCAAGGACAACGCTGTCCGTAGTTTCTTGTTCATGTGTTACCTCTCTTGTTTGGTTTTTCTTCATCCGTGAAGTTGAAGAAAGGGTGCGCAGTGCGCTGGGGGGTCCCGACCTATCCGTAGGTGTAGGGGTTTGGAATCGGCTCATCTTCAGGGATGGCCGGGCTCATCCACTCGTTCCACTGCTCGGGTCCGAGCTGTCCGCGCACGTACTCGACCGAGTTGGCAACCTTGTCGCGAATCGGTGCGAGTGGCAAGCCGATGCGTTCGCCGTCGAACTTGACGACCTTTCCGTTGACGACCACGGTGTGGACATCTGCGGTGCCGGCCTGGTAGACGACGTGAGCGTATGGGTTCAGAATCGGCGTCATTGCGGGCGACTCATCGTTCTTGAGCAGCACGACATCCGCCTTCTTGCCCACGGTGATCGAGCCGATCTTGTCGCTCATGCCGAGCGAGTGAGCGCCACCCATGGTCGCCTGCCAGACGGCATCTTCTGCCGTCATGCGGTTGACCGTGACGGTCTCGCCCTTGGACTGTGCCTCAAGGTGGTCACGCGAACGGAACGCACTGAGCGTCGAACGCATTGCCGAGAAGAAGTCCGCACTCCACCACACGCTGGTGTCCATCGACAACGAGCTTGTGATTCCGTACTTCTTGATCTCCCACGACGAGGGGTAGCCCTGTCCGGCACTCTGCTCACTTTCGGTGGAGACCGAAACGGTTCCTCCGGTCGCGGCAATCTTCTGGTAGCTCTCTTTGCCGAGCGAAGAAGCGTGCACGTAGCAGACCTTGTCGGTCATCCAGCCGCCGTCGAACATCTGGCTGATGCTGGTGTCGGTCGTAGCGCCCCAAACTCCCGCGTGCGTGGTGACGCGGAGGTCGAGGTCGCGTGCTGCCTTGAAGGCCGCTTCCTCGGGGAAGCCTTCGGCGCCGGTGACGTCGAATGCGAGTTGCAGACCGAGCATGTCGCTCGTCTTGAAGTTGTCGACCCACTTGCGGAATTCAGGCGCATTTGCCCACTCCCACGGTGCTCCGAGGTAGTTTCCGTATGCGAGCACGAAGCGTCCAGGAATCTCCTTCAACGACTCAACTGCTGCATCGGCGTAATCCGGCGTACGCAATGCGTGCGACCAGTCGAGTGTTGTCGTGATGCCCTGATCCACCGACTCAAGTGCGCTGAGCAGGTTTCCGGCCTTGATGTCTTCGGGACGGAAGACGTGACCCCACGTGAGGTAGTAGAAGACGAAGTACTGAGTCAGTGCCCAGTCGCCGCCGTAGCCGCGAAGCGCCGTCTGCCACATGTGGCGGTGCGTGTCGATCATGCCGGGCATGACAATGCCGCCCTTGGCGTCGATCTCGACAGTTCCTTCCGGTACGTCGAGCTTGTGCCCAACTCCGGCGATTTCGTCATTGATGATCAACACATCGGCGTCATAAAGTACGCCTTGTTTGTCGACCGTGATGACGGTTCCATTGCGAAAGACGACGGGTCGACCTGCGGTGAAGTCGCTTGCCTTTGTCTTGGTTGACATTGTTCCTCCTCGTTGAGCAACTGCTGGTGTGTGTGGTGAAGCGATGGTGCAAGGTGGTGCGTGATTAAAAAATGAGGGCTAGGTGAGTCGCCAGCCGCGGTCGACATAGATATTGGTTCCGGATGTGCCCTTGTTGTCGAGCAAGAACAGGGTCGCCCCGACGACGTCTTCCATCGTCGCGAGCTCGCCACCGGGGGTTCGTGATTCGTAGCCGTCGAGCACGCCGGCAGGCTTGTCGCTCCAGAACGGGCTGTTGCCGATGATGCCGGGGTGAATCGCGTTGACGCGCATCGGTGCAAGTTCTAGCGCCATGGTGCGCGTGAGCCCCTCGACACCGCCGTTGATCGACGAGACCGTGGTCGATCCGGGGTAGGGGGCATCCTTCGCACGACCACCAAACAGGACAATCGCGGTGTCTCGGTTCTCTGGCAGTCGGCCGAGTAGCGTGTGCACGGTTTCGGTGTAGCCCACCAGCTTGAGCGTGACGAGCAGCTTCGCGCGATCGATGTTGTAGTCGCGCACCGTGTTCGCGTCACGAAGAATTCCGGCGAGCACGAGGCCGTTTACCTCACCGACGCTCATGAGCGACTCGGCGATGGATTCGGGCACCGAAAGGTCCACGCCGAGTCCTGATGCCTGGGCTCCCAGCGAAGCAGCAATTCCTTGCGAACGCTCCGTCTCGCGACCCGTGATGATGACCTTCTCGCCACGGGCGATGAGAGTTTTGGCGAGCTCAAGTCCGATGCCGGACGTTCCGCCAACAATCAGCGTGGTTTTCGTCATTTTTCGCCCTCGAGTTTCTCGCTCAGGTATTCCCAGTCACGAGAGAAGCGATACGCGTGACGATGAGGCATCTGCGGTGATTGCGTTTCGAGCCAGCGAACGGGTGCCCCAACTGCCTGAAAAGCGTGGACGCAACCAACACCAGCCCAGGCCATGTCGCCCGGAACCATGCGAACGTATTCGCCGTCGAACCACGCATCCACTTCGCCATCCATGATGAGGTAGGCCTCTTCAAGCGGATGGTCGTGAGCGCCCGCCTTGCCGTCTGGCTCGTACTGCACCATAAACATCGTTGACGCAACGGCACCGAGATCGGAGTCGACCATCATCTTGAGCGAAATTCCGCTGTAGACGAGCAGCGCGGTGCGCATGCTCGCTGAGACGGCCAAGAGTTCTTGGGACTGGCGACCGGGGTTCATGTGACCCTCGGTGATGTTTCCGAACGAGCGCGTGCGCGGGTCGCGGGCATCCACCACGGTCGGTGTGCCGGCAGGCTGGTCGGCTACTCGATAGGTGTCATAACCATGAGCCTTGCGTGGCGGCGGCGAGAGGATGTCGGCCCACTCGGCAACCTCAGTGCCAACCGAGTGCCACGAGTGCGGTACGCCAATGGGAATCACTCCGTAGTCTCCTGCAACGAGGTGCACCGTTGCCTCTGGGGTAACGAGAGTGACCTCTCCCGAAATCAGGTTGAACTGCTCTTCAAACGAGTGAACATGGGTGGGGATTACTCCCCCGGGAGCAAGTCGTGACCGACCAAAGTCTGTGTGGGCAGCGCCATCGTCGTAGCCGACCGCGCGCCAGCGCGAATACCCGGACGAATCGGGCGCGACGCCAGTTTCGACCTGGAACTCGGCCTCGGAGGCCTTCTTGATTACGTGACGCTTGGTCATGGGCACCTGACTTAGGGCTGTGGATAAGTGTTTATTGACACTGACCGTTTAGTGTGAATGAACACTATCTAATTCCACGGCATGCCCGGTGTCAAGCGCAGTTTCGACGAGTTCTCAAAAAGCCACGTCTGAC
>WLDR01000079.1 GCA_009704705.1 Actinomycetota bacterium
ATTCGCGTCGATCCCACACGAGGTCGAGGGCAACCTTGCGGCGGTCATCCGGGATGCTCGCGAGCGGCATGATCTTCGCCGCATCCACGATTGCACTCGTCAAGCCGGCTGCCGTCGCTTCGTGCAAAAAGACAGAGTTGAGCACGGCACGCGCGGCCGGGTTGAGGCCGAACGACACGTTCGAGACGCCGAGCGTCGTCTGAACGCCCTGGTATTTGGTGGTGATCTCACGAATCGCCTCAATAGTCTCGACCGCGTCGCGACGCGTCTCTTCTTGTCCGGTGGCGATGGGAAAGGTGAGGGCGTCCACAATGATGTCACTCACGCGCATGCCCCAACCATCGACAAGCTCATCGATGAGTCGACTCGCGATGCGCACCTTGTCTTCGCGCGTTCGGGCCTGGCCCTGCTCGTCAATGGTGAGCGCAATCACGGCCGCTCCGTGCTCCTGGACCAAGGGCATGATTCGACCAAAGCGTGACGTCGGGCCGTCGCCGTCTTCATAGTTGACCGAGTTGACCACCGGGCGACCGCCGATGAGTTCGAGGCCCGCCTGTAGCACGGCGGGTTCGGTCGAGTCGATGACCAACGGCAGGGTGGATGCGCTGCGGAACCGCGACACAATCTCTTGCACGTCGGCGACACCGTCGCGCCCCACGTAATCCACGCACACGTCGAGCAGGTGTGCACCATCACGGGTTTGTTTGCGAGCGATGTCGACGCAGTCGTCCCACCGCTGCTCGAGCATGGCGTCGCGAAAGGCCTTCGAGCCGTTCGCATTGGTGCGCTCACCAATGGCGAGAAAAGCGTTGTCTTGGTCGAAACTCACGTGCTGATAGAGGCTCGCGACACCGGGGTCGTCTTCGAGCTTGCGCGTCGCCGGCGTGGCACTTCCGAGCCGATCGACGACCGCCTTCATGTGCTCTGGGGTGGTGCCACAGCATCCACCAATCAGCTGCAAACCGAATTCGCCGACAAATTGCTCGTGCGCTGTGGCGAGTTCACTCGCGGTCAACGGATAACTTGCGCCGTTGGGCCCGAGCACCGGCAATCCAGCGTTCGGCATGCACATCACCGGCACGCGACTGAACTTGGATAGTTGGCGAAGGTGCTCACTCATCTCGGTCGGCCCAGTAGCGCAGTTGAGTCCGATGGCGTCAATACCGAGTGGTTCAAGCGCCGTGAGGGCAGCGGTAATTTCGCTTCCCATGAGCATCGTGCCGGTCGTTTCAACCGTCACTTCGACGAAGAGGGGCAGGCGGATGCCCAACTCCGCACTCGCTGACTTGCACCCGTTGATCGCGGCCTTTGTCTGCAGCAGATCTTGGGATGTCTCGACCAAGAAAGCGTCTGCGCCTCCGTGAATCAGGCCCTTGGCCTGAAGTGCGAAGGTTTCTTTCAGGTGGGCATAGGTGGTGTGCCCCAGGCTCGGTAACTTGGTTCCCGGGCCAATCGAGCCCAGCACCCAGCGGAGACGGCCGTCTCGCGCCTCATAGGCCTCGGCCGACTCTCGCGCGATTCGAGCACCTCGTTCGGCGAGGTCTTCAATTCGGTCGTCAATGCCGTAATCCGACAGATTCGACCAGTTCGCACCGAACGTGTTTGTTTCGACGGCATCGACACCGACATCGAAGTAGGCGCCGTGGATTGCAGAAATGACGTCGGGCCGAGTTTCGTTGAGAATCTCGTTGCACCCTTCGAGCTGCACAAAGTCATCGAGGGTGAGTTCGTGTTGTTGCAACATCGTGCCCATGGCACCGTCGGCAATGACGACGCGTTCCCGCATGGTCTCAAGCAGGGCGCGCGAACGCGACGGCATTGAGGTTTCGACCCGCGCACTCACGGCTCAAGTTTAGGCGCGCGCCGACAGCGTGTTTCTTGCCCCTATAAGTAGCTCACACCGGTGAGCTTCTCGCTCTCGTCCCACAGGCGCTTCGCGTCAGTTGTGTTCTTGGCGGCGACACTTCGACCCGCCTTGTGCGGATACCCCGATTGCTCGTTTTTGCCCTTAGGTCCGATGTAGTCGTTGCCCTCTACATCGCTCGCCGTCGCAGCGTAAAGCTGATTGAGCGCTCCCATAGAAGCCGACTGCGCCATGCGATTCGTCACCGATTGGCCGAGCCACTTCATGAAGGCACCGCGCCCTTTCATTGGTCCCGACATCATGAGCGAGGTATTTGACCAGCCGGGATGCGCTGCCACGGCAATGGCATCAACCTTGGCCGCGACGAGTCGACGTTGCAGCTCGCTCGTGAACAACAGATTCGCAAGTTTGCTCTGTCCGTAGGCCGCCCACGCCTTGTACTTCACCCCGCCCATCAGGTCATCGAAGTTCATCACCCCGGTCTTGTGCAGGTTGGACGAGACCGTCACGATTCGTGCCCCCGGTGTCTTTTTGATGAGTGGGAGCAACAATCCGGTGAGTGCGAAGTGGCCGAGGTGATTCGTGCCGAACTGCGCTTCGAAGCCGTCTGCGGTCACCTCTCGCTGGGGCACACCCATGATGCCGGCGTTGTTCATCAGGATGTCGAGACGCTTGTGGCTCTTGATGAAGACTGACGAAAACTCGCGAATGCTCGACAAGCTGGCAAGGTCAAGCTTCGCCACCGAGACGACTGCCCCGGGGTATGCCTCTCGAATAATGCGAGCGGCGCGCTCCCCACGTGCAACATCGCGAACCGCCAACGTGACCGACGCCCCGCGCGCGGCTAACTCAGTTGCGGATACGAGACCCAGCCCGGCGGTGGCACCCGTCACGATGGCCGTCTTGCCTTCGAGATGGGGCATGTCGGCAACGGTCCAATTCGATGTAGTCATGCAACGACCTTACGCGAGGCGTTCTCGCCCATAGGCGCCTAGCGCAAGTGCTCAGCGAAGAACGTCTCGATGCGCATCCACGCGTCTTTGGCTTCTTCGGGGTAGGGGCGAAAACCTGCGACGCGCTGCATGAACGGGCGCATCAGCTTCGGCCCCGCCGGGCCGGGATTCATGAACGCGTGATTTGCATTCGGGTATTCGACGATGTCGTGCGCGATACCCCGCTGAGCAAGCCCCGCTTCGAGAATGGCGGCCGCGCCCGGGAGAGTCTTGTCTTTGCCTCCGAAGGATCCGACAATCGGGCACGCGCCGTCGAGCACAGCGTCGACGTCCTTCGGCATCATGCCGTAATTGACTGCGGATGCTCCATACCCCTGATTCGCCAGCTGCAGGGCGAACCCGCCACCCATGCAAAAGCCGGCCACGCCGAACTTGCCCGTGCAATCCGAACGCGTGGCGAGAAAGTGCTTGGCCGCCTCGACGTCATCGAACGCCTGCCCCTTTCCATCATTGAGAGCGCGGAAGGTGGCGGTCAAGCAACGACGCATGCCCCCACGGCTATAGAGATCGGGCATGAGAACGATGAAGCCGGCGGAACACATGCGTTCGACCTGCGCGCGCATGTTCTCTTCGATGCCGAACACTTCGTGCACCATGATCACGCCGGGCCACGGCCCTTTCCCGTCGGGAACGGCCAACAGTCCATGAAGCTCGTGCCCAGACGCCAAGCCGGCACGCGTCGGAATTGTTACATCACTGATCTGCACGGCGTGCCTGAAGTCTCGCTACTTGGCAGCGCGTTTGCGTTTCGACCACGCCCACCCGATGAGCACGGCGATAAAGGCGTTGAACGCCATGAAGGCCGCGATACCCGCAACGTAGACGACCACTCCCGTGACTCCATTCGGGCCGGTGGGGTCGAGGAAGGGGTAGGGCCACCAGCCTGTCATGGCGCCGCGCACGAGCGAGAAACCAACCCACGCAAGCGGGTAGATGAGCGCCCACCACATTGCCCGCAGTCGAAGCGGGAACCGCCCCGGAGCAAAGATCCAATCGATGACGACCAGTATGGGCGCCCAGACGTGCTCGAATTCGTTCGGGAACACGGGCCACACATAGTTTGCATCTGCTGCTGCGGGCGCAACGTCTCGCAGAAGCACGTTGTAGACGACGAGCATCACAATCGAATACGAGAAGATGCTCACGCGAACGATCGTCAGCAGGCGCGTGTCTGTCTTGTGATTCCACGAATAGATGCCCGCTGCGATGAAGAGCACGGTGATGGCAAGGCAGGTTTGCACCGTGAAGTACGAGAAGTACTCAGCAGGGCGGAACACGTTGTTCGCGAGCCGGTCGGCTATTTGCCATACGACCATGGAGAAGACCATGAGGCCAAAGAGGATGCGCAGAACACCGATCGCGCGACGAGTTGGGCTGGGGGTAGACGACTTTGTCATGCGAAAGACGCTAGCAGTTGTGGCACAATGACACCATGAGTCCAGAAACTGAAGCATTCATTTCACAGCCCTGGTTTGCTGTCGTTGTCGCCATCATCGTGGTGTGGACGACGGTGTGGAAGGGCCTCGCTCTGTGGCGTGCCGCGAAAGACGACAACACGCTATGGTTCGTTCTCCTGCTCGTCTTCAACACCGTCGGTGTGCTGGAAATCGTCTACATCTTTGCGATCAGCCCGATGAACAAGAAGATCGCACGCAAGACTCCCGTCAAGAAGTAGTCAGGTTTTCGAGGCTGGCGCTCCCTACGGAGCGAGAAGCCACGCCAGGGGTAGCGCACTCATCACGATGACCGCTATGCCAACGAGAAGTTGAATCCACCACGGACTTCGCCACTTGCCGAGCAGGCCCCGATCGCGGGCCAACCACCAAATTACGGCGAGCAAAAATGGCGCGGCTAACCCATTCGTGACTGCCGCGATATACAAGAACTGAATCGGGTTTACGCCGACGAAATTCAGCGCGAGGCCGAGCAGGATTGAAATCAGGATGATGGCGTAAAACGCACGGGCTTGGCTCGGTCGTTTTTCTAGGCTCTCGCGCCATCCGAATGTTTCCGCGATGGCATAGCTCGTCGCCCCGGCGAGAACCGGCACCGACAACAAACCCGTGCCAAGAATCCCCAGCAAAAACAGGATTCCGGCGTATTCACCCGCGATTGGCTTGAGTGCGCTGGCCGCTTGCTCCGCCGTTTGAACATCCAGAATGCCATTCGCATGGAGTGTCGCCGCCGCCGTAATCATGATGGCCGCCATCGCCAACACGCCCGTCAACATGCCCGCAAACACATCGATACGCATGGCCGTGATGTGGCGCTGGGTCACGGCGCGGGCCGCAGACTGCTGGCGCTCCTCAACTTCTTCGGCCGCCTGCCAAAAGAACAAGTAGGGCGAAATTGTGGTGCCGGCGAGAGCGATCAGAAGTGAGACTTCCAGCTTGGTCCACTGCATCTGCGGAATCACGATGTTTCGGCCGACTTCAGGCCAATCGACATTGGCGACAAAAATCACCGCGACGTAGGCCAAGAGTGAGAGGCACAGCCACCGCAGAACCTTGGCGTACCGGTGATACGGAACAAAAATCTCGGCAATGGCGATAATTGCCGCGAACAAAATGACACCGAGCGCCTGCGGAATGGGAACAAGTAGCTGAAGCGCCGCGGCCATCGAACCCAGGTCGGCCGCGATGTTGACCGTGTTCGCCACGGCAACCAAGAGAACGCTGATGTATAGCAGCGGTCGGGGTAGGCGGGTGCGGATGATTCCTGCGAGGCCAGTGCCCGTCACCAACGCAAGGCGAGCACACGACTCTTGCACGGCAAATGCCAGCGGGAAAAGTGCCGGAGCTGCCCACAGCAGCCTGTTTCCTGTCGCCGCACCAACCTGCGAATACGTGGCGATGCCCGAGGGGTCGTCATCCGCGGCACCGGTGACGATGCCCGGTCCGAGTCGACGAAAGTATCCGGTGCCACGAACCCGGTGTCGAGTCGGGGCGTGCGAATCGCGCACTGAATCCGTCGAGCGCAGTCCGGGTGAGCGTTTAGCCATGTGTGTTCCGCGAAAGCCTTCTGTTTCCCTCAGCCTAAACCGACGATAAAGCGATTCAAACGTTGGGCCGAGGGCTAGATTGGGTGAATGCCTACTTCGCGCACACGCTGGATCGGACTCGTCTTCGTCAGCCTCGCCATTTCGCTGATCATCGTCGACTCAACAATCATCAACGTTTCGATTCCTGCCATCATCGAAGACCTTCAAATCACGAGCACGCAGGTTCAGTGGGTTCAGGAGTCGTACACCCTGGTCTTCGCCGCGCTGTTGCTTGTTTTTGGTGCGCTCGCCGACCGCTTCGGGCGCCGACGCATGCTCATCGTCGGCATGGGCGTGTTCACCGTCGCATCCGTGTTTGCCGGATTCTCGCAAGACGGCGACGTGCTCATTTTGGCTCGAGTGCTTCAAGGGTTCGGTGGAGCGATGGTCCTCCCCACGACGCTGTCACTCGTGAACGCGAACTTCCAAGGCAAAGAGCGCGGAATCGCTTTCGCCGTGTGGGGCTCCACCATCGGCGGAATGGTCGCCGTTGGCCCGCTGCTCGGTGGCTGGTTGACGAC
>WLDR01000008.1 GCA_009704705.1 Actinomycetota bacterium
TCGTCTAGCGGTCGAGCGATGGGAATCTTGCTCCCAAGCACCTGAGCGATGACATCCCGCGCAATTGTCGCCGCGGTAAGGCCTGCGTCTTCGAGGATTTCCTCACGCGTTGCATGCTCGATGAATTCATCTGGCAGGCCCAACTCATCCACAGCCGTGTCGACTCCCGCACTACGAAGGTCCTGTCGGATGCGCGTACCGATGCCGGCAACCCGCACACCGTCTTCTAGCGTGATGACGAGTCGGTGGTCGCGCGCCAAGTCGACAATGCTTTCTGGAACTGGCACAACCCAGCGAGGGTCGACCACGGTCGCGCCGATGCCTTGCTGTGCGAGACGATCGGCAACTTCAAGCGCGGTTCGCGCAAAACTGCCTATGGCCACGATGAGCACGTCTTTGTGTGGTGCTTCGCGGAGCACATCCACACCATCATCCGTTCTCCGCACAGCTGGAATGTCTTCACCGACGGCACCCTTCGGGTAACGAATCACGGTCGGTGCATCGTCGATGGCCATTGCCTCGTGGAATTCTTCGCGCAGACGTGTTGCATCACGAGGAGCGGCAATATGAATTCCGGGAACCACCTGCATGATGGCGAGATCCCAGATTCCATGATGACTCGCACCATCCGGTCCAGTAATTCCCGCCCGGTCGAGCACGAATGTGACCCCAGCCTTGTGCAGACCGACATCCATCAGCACCTGGTCGAAAGCGCGGTTCATGAACGTGGCATAGAGCGCAACCACCGGGTGCAAACCGCCATAGGCCAGCCCGGCAGCAGACGTGACTGCGTGCTGCTCCGCAATGCCTACGTCAAGCACGCGGTCGGGGAACTTCTGAGCCATCGGCCACAGACCGGTCGGGCGCAGCATTGCGCCGGTGATGGCCACGAGCCTCTCGTCTACAGATGCCCGCGCCACAAGCTCGTCGCCGAACACGTCTGTCCACGTGAGCTTGCTTGCGGACGACAACGGCAGACCCGTATCGGGGTCAATTTGCCCAACAGCATGGAATTGGTCTGCATCGTCATCGCGTGCCGGAGCGTAACCGCGACCCTTTTCGGTGATGGCGTGAACAATCACCGGAGCGCCGTAGTTCTTTGCTTGACGAAGAGCTGCCTGCATGGCGACGATGTCGTGCCCGTCAACGGGGCCGAGGTATTTGATGTCGAGGTTTGCGTAGAGCGCTTGATTATTCGTGAAACGACTCAAGAAACCATGGATACCGCCTCGCACACCGCGATAGAACGCACGCGCAGTCGGGCCCATCTTGGCAAAAGCCTTGCGACTCGAGAAGTGCAAATTGCGATATGTCGGACGCGTGCGAACCCGGTCTAGGTAGCGAGCGATCCCACCAATAGTTGGCGCATATGACCGACCATTGTCGTTGACCACAATGACGAGGTTTCTCGTGTTGTCGTGACTGATGTTGTTCAGCGCTTCCCAGGTCATGCCACCGGTCAACGAGCCGTCGCCGACAACGGCCACGACGTGACGATCCATTTGTCCAGTCATCTCGAACGCTCGCGAGATACCATCGGCCCACGAGAGCGAGCTGGAGGCGTGAGAGCTCTCAACGATGTCGTGCTCCGACTCGCTGCGTTGGGGGTATCCCGCGAGTCCCCCACGCGCGCGCAAGTTGGAAAAGTCTTGACGACCGGTAACGAGTTTGTGCACGTACGACTGATGTCCGGTGTCCCAAACAATGGAGTCTTTGGGCGAATCGAAAACTCGATGAATTGCCAGCGTCAACTCGACAACGCCAAGGTTCGGCCCAAGGTGCCCGCCCGAACGCGCAACCTCTCCGACGAGAAACTCGCGAATCTCAGCCGAAAGTTCTCGTAGCTGTTCGGTAGACAGCCCGTCGAGATCACGAGGACCTTTAATCGATGGGAGGAGCGCCATGTCTAAAGTCTAACTTCGCAGAACGCTATGCAACCAACGAACGAAGCACGTACTGAAGGATTCCCCCATTGCGGTAATAGTCGGCCTCGCCAGGAGTGTCGATTCTTACCACTGCGTCGAATTCCACGGTCGCCTTGCCCGCGGCCGAATGCTCGCTCGGGGAGGCAGAAACGTGCACCGTCTTCGGAATAACGCCCTTGTTGAGCTCATCAATGCCCGAAAACGAGATGATCTCTGTTCCGTCGAGACCGAGAGAAGCCCACGATTCGCCAACGGGGAATTGCAAAGGCAGAACACCCATGCCGATCAAGTTGGAACGGTGGATCCGCTCAAAGCTCTGCGTGATGACGGCTTTGACCCCGAGCAGACTCGTTCCCTTGGCTGCCCAGTCGCGCGATGATCCCGATCCATACTCCTGACCCGCGAGGATGACGAGCGGAATTCCAGCTGCCTGGTAGTTGACGCTCGCGTCGTAGATGAACGATTGCGGTGCATCCGGCTTGGTGAAGTCTCTCGTGTAGCCGCCTTCAACACCATCGAGCAGCTGATTCTTCAAACGGATGTTCGCGAACGTTCCACGAATCATCACCTCGTGGTTACCGCGTCGCGAGCCGTACGAGTTGTAATCGGCTCGTGCGACTCCGTGGTCGTCGAGATACTGACCAGCAGGTGTGCCCGCCTTTATGTTGCCAGCCGGTGAAATGTGGTCTGTCGTCACGGAATCCCCGAGCGTGGCGAGAACGCGTGCACCGTCGATATTCGTGACCGGCGTGGTCTCCATACTCATGCCGTCAAAGTACGGAGGCTTGCGCACATATGTCGATTTCGCATCCCACGCGAATGTTGCTCCCGTTGGGGTCGGTAATCCCTTCCAACGGGCATCACCGTCAAAGACGCCGGCGTATTCGTGAGTGAACATCTCGCGGTCAATCGACGAATCAATGGTCGACTGAACTTCCGACGCATCTGGCCAGATGTCCTTCAAGAAGACGGGCTCGCCATCTGAGCCGTCACCCAACGGCTGCTTCTCAAAGTCGAAATCCATGGTTCCCGCGAGTGCATATGCAATGACGAGAGGCGGGCTCGCCAGATAGTTCATCTTGACGTCAGGGTTGATGCGGCCCTCGAAGTTGCGATTGCCGGAAAGCACGGCGGTCACCGACAGATCGTTCTCGTTGACGGCAGCCGAGACCTCTTCGGGCAACGGACCCGAGTTGCCGATGCACGTCATGCAACCGTAACCAACCGGGTAAAAGCCAATCTCATCGAGATAGGTCGTCAGGCCTGACTTGTCGTAGTAGTCGGTGACAACCTTGGAACCCGGAGAAAGCGTCGTCTTGACCCACGGCTTCGACTTGAGACCCTTTTTTGCTGCGTTGCGCGCCAAGAGTCCCGCTGCGATCATGACCGAAGGGTTGGACGTGTTCGTGCATGAGGTGATTGCTGCAATAGTTACTGCGCCGCTCTTCAGCTCGAATTCCTCACCCCCGTCGATAGAAATCGTTGCCGGAGTACCGACCGTGTAGCTCTTGATGTCCTCATTGAACTGCGACTTCGCCTTGGAGAGTTCGATGCGGTCCTGTGGACGCTTGGGTCCCGAGATGGACGGAACCACCGTTGACAAGTCCAACTCAAGATATTCGCTGAAGACGGGCTCAACCGATGGGTCAAACCACAAGCCCTGAACCTTCGAATAAGCCTCCACCAGAGCGACCTGATCTTCGCTCCGACCGGTGAGACGCAAATAATCCAGCGTGACATCATCTACGGGGAACATCGCTGCAGTTGAGCCAAACTCTGGGCTCATGTTTCCGATTGTTGCGCGGTTTGCGAGAGGAACCGACGAGACTCCCGGGCCATAAAACTCAACAAACTTGCCAACGACCTTGTGCTCACGCAGCATCTGGGTGATTGTCAGCACGACGTCTGTCGCGGTGACGCCGGCGGGAATAGTGCCTGAGAGCTTGAAGCCAACAACTTTGGGAATCAGCATCGACACTGGCTGCCCAAGCATCGCGGCCTCAGCTTCAATGCCCCCAACGCCCCACCCAAGAACACCAAGCCCGTTGACCATGGTTGTGTGGGAGTCGGTTCCGACGCACGTGTCAGGGTAGGCCTGGGAAACGCCGTCCACCTCGCGCACCATCGTGACGCGGGCCAAATACTCGATGTTTACTTGGTGGACGATGCCCGTTCCTGGTGGGACAACCTTGAAGTCATCGAACGCGGTCTGACCCCATCGCAAAAACTGGTAGCGCTCTCCGTTGCGCTCGTACTCGATGTCGACATTCTTTTCGAGTGCGTCTGCACTACCGAAGAGGTCGGCAATGACAGAGTGATCAATCACGAGTTCAGCAGGAGCGAGCGGGTTAACTTTCTTCGGGTCGCCGCCAAGGGTCGCAACCGCTTCGCGCATGGTAGCCAAATCGACAACGCAGGGAACGCCGGTGAAGTCCTGCATGATCACACGCGCTGGTGTGAACTGGATTTCGGTGTCCGGTTCTGCGGTCGGATCCCACGAGCCCAGCGCACGAATCTGGCCGGCGGTCACGTTTGCGCCGTCCTCGGTGCGGAGCAGATTCTCGAGCAGAACCTTCAGGCTGTAAGGCAATTTCTCGTGCCCCGGTACGGAATCGATTCGGAAGATCTCGTACGTGTTGCCGCCCACTGAAAGGGACGAGCGGCTTCCAAAACTGTCAACTGCAGGCAACGATGGGCTCCTCAGGTAGTGGAGCCGTCATTCAACACGAGTGTTGTTAAAGCCCCGAATTTATCTTGATATCAAGATACCTGAGTCGACGGCTTCTCGCGATAAAGGCCACGAATCACGAGCCACGAGATCGCTAACACGGGAACGTACAGTGGCAACCCCAATGCGAGCTTTGTCGCAGCGAGGGCGGCAACTTCGCCAGCGAGAAAAAGCGGAACCTCAACGATGAGCCGTAAAGCGAACATGCCAACCCACAGCAAAGTTACGCCAGTGAAAACACGCCGATGGTGCTTGTTGGCCCGCCACGCTGTTCCTTCTTGGCGGGCAAAACCAACGACCAATCCTGCCAGCGGCCATCCCACCAGCACAGAAATGAGAAATGCGGTGCCGTAACCCGCGTTGGTCCACAGACCGATCACGAAGTTGTTCTCTGGCCGGTTAGAGAAGATTGCCAGAGCCGCAGAGATGCCCACGGTGACAAAACCTGCGATTGCCTGCGTCAGCACCTGTCGTCGAATGATGCGCCACAAGGTGAAGCCAGCGGCCGCGGCGACCGAGAGAATGATGGCGAGCCAGGGCATTCCTGGCTCGAAACCGGTCGCTGTGTAAACGACAAGAAAAATGAGTCCGGGAACGACGGTTTCAAAGATGCCGAGTACACCACCCATTGCTCGTAACAACGGGTGCTGGGTGCCGGTTCGCGCAGACGCCGCACCGAGCGCCGCGAGGCCCGTCGCCTCGGATTTCTTGGCGGGCTTTGATTCACCTACTTCTGCACTCATATGACACCACCAGCCTGCGCTGGCAAAGCAAGCGGAAGCAGTTCACGCGGAGGCATGGGAGTGTTGCCCCGAACAACCACAAGGCTGCGATACAGGTCGACTAGCGCAGCGCGCCCATCGCCATCGGTAGCGGCCGGGCCGACAATCACACCACGCAGGAACCAACGTGGTCCATCGACCCCAAGAAAACGGACCGTTTGACTCTTCTTGTCTGCGGTTGGAACCGATGCAACAAGTTCAATCCCGAGGGGACCAACTTGTTCTTCAATGCGTCCACCCTGACCAGTAACCTGCTGAGCCACTTGTGCCCGGATCTCGTGCCAGAGCCCCTCGTTGCGGGGGGCCGAGAACGGTTGAACTTGCAGGGTTGACCCAAGGTAATCCAAAGCAACGGCAACCACGCGCTGAGAGCCGTCTTCAACTTCGACACGAAGGCTCAGCCCCTCGCGCGGGATGAGCTTGATGCTGCCGAGGTCAATCCATGGACGCACACCGCTCACTTCAGATTCATCGAAAGGACCTGCCGTCGAGCGGTCTTCAGGTTCGTTCTTCTGAGGCGCGGTTGTTTCAGTCATGCTCATAACCACGAAAGTCTACCGCGCGTCTGTTTTGATTCCGGTCGACCCGAATCCTCCGTCGCCACGCTCACTATCGGGAAGTTCGTTGACGCTGATGAATCGGGCCCGAACAAAGGGCATAACGATGAGTTGCGCAATGCGGTCGCCGGGTGAGACGTCAAACGACGATGTGGTGTCGGTGTTGAGGAGTGTCACTTTGATTTCACCCCGGTACCCGGCGTCAACTGTTCCAGGCGAGTTCACGACCGTAATGCCGTGTTTGGCAGCGAGACCGCTGCGCGGAACGACAAAAGCGACGAAGCCGTCGGGCAGGGCGATGGATACGCCCGTGCCGATTGTCGCTCGATGTCCCGGGCGTATCGTGTGGGACTCCGTCGACGTCAGGTCGGCACCTGCATCGCCGGGATGCGCCACGACCGGGTTAGTAGCCGCCTTAATGAGAACTTCGATTGATTCACTCACGTGTCGAGAATAGGTCACAGAGCGTGGTCGAATGGAGATTGTGAAAATCTATCGAGAAGCCTTGCGCCCATCTGTCGGAATTTACTTGATCATCGCCCTCTTGGTCCCGATTATCATTTTGACAGCCGCGCCCTTCAGCCTTCCGCTCGGCATTGCGTTGGCCGCGTTCGTATTCCTCGGCATCTCTGTGTTGCTCGTGGTTCGCGCGCCTCGCATCGAGGTCAACGAAGCAAACTTCCGCGCAGGCAAAGCCACCATCGAGCGCAAGTTCATCGGCGCGGTATCTGCCTTCAGCGGACAGCACGCCAGAGAGCAACGTGGCGTGAAGTTGGATGCCCGCGCCTGGACCCTATTCCGCGGCTACATTGACCCGGTAGTGAAGGTAGAACTCACCGACCCGAATGACCCGACACCGTATTGGCTTATCTCAACGCGTCGCCCAATGGAACTCGCTCAGGCGCTGCGAACAAACCAAAAGTAGTCACGCGGGAGACTGCGAGCCCTCCCGCTCAACGAAAGAATTGCCGAGCAACGATCTGGACTCAGCCAGCACACTCGTTGCAGATGGGGCCGAGCTTCTCTTCGTGGTCTAGCTGCGAACGATGCTTCACGATGAAGCAACTGACGCACGTGAACTCATCGGCCTGCGGCGGCAGAACCACGACATCCATTTCCAAGTCGGCAAGATCTGATCCGCCGAGTTCGAATCCATCTGGATTGTCTGCATCTTCCGAGCCAACTGTTCCCGAGAGTTTGTCTGGAACGCGCTCTTTGAGCGCCTCGATGCTTTCGGTGTCATCGTCGGTCTTGCGTGGTGCGTCGTAATCGGTTGCCATTACCTGTTCCGTAGTTTCTTATCTCGTCATGCGCATGGTGCACACATGGAGGCGCGCATAGTTTCCACTACAAACGACCAAATATCAAACACCGACATGGTGCGCACCGAAATTCACCGCGATATCCATTTCGCGCCACGCGGAAGTTGCGCCTCCCCTGGTGGCTGCTCGTGGTTGATACTAAAACAACTCTTCATGTCAGTGAAGAACGGAGGACAGCATGCGCGATCTGCGTGTAGTCGACATCGTCGACACAACGGTCGTTGCCGTTGATGAGAATGGTGATGAGTTTCGCATCGCGCTTGACGACGCCCTCATTGCTCGACTTCGAGTTGCTCGCAGCGAAGCATCTTCGACGAAAGTGTCACCTCGGGAAATTCAAGCCCTGATTAGAGCGGGTCTGAGCGCCCAAGACGTGGTTCGCGTCAGTGGGGCGACTCTCGACGACGTCGAGCGTTACGAAGGGCCCGTGCTAGCCGAGCGTGACTACGTGTTGACCTCCGCTCTCGCCACGCAGATTGTGTCGGAAGACGGCACCCTCGGTGGCGCATTTGGAACGCACGTCAGGAGTCGGCTGGAATCCCTGGGTGCTCACGAACAACGATGGGTTGCGTGGAAGGATGCCTCTGAGGGCTGGATCGTCAAGGTCGAGTTTTCTTCCAAGAACATCGACCACGACGCTCGTTGGTCATTCGACGCCCGCAGATCTTCACTCGTGCCGCTCAATGCTGATGCCGGAACGCTCACTCAACGCGGTGACGTCGACTCCGGCATGGTTCCTCGCCTCAGGGCTGTCGATGTGATGACGGGAGCAATTCCAACCGTCAATGACTCGGGGCCTCACACGCGCCGCATCCCCACCTCGCCCGTGTTCTCTGAGGTGTCCGAATCCATTCGCACGGGAGCGATAAACATCATTCCGTCGGGTAAGGCAGCGGAACCAGTTGTTCGAGAAGCACCGGTTTCTGCATCCGATGCCCTCAGCTCTGACCAGGTTGCAGAACCAACTGTGATACCAGCAACAGATCTACCTTCAGACGACAAAGAATCAACGCCGACAGCGGACCTGCTCGACGCGCTCCGAAAGCGGCGCATGCAGCGAGACGAAAACCCTGCGTGGTTGACGGATGCCCGAGTTCAGCCGTCCACCATTCCCGAGGCACCCGTCGCGAGCCCCATCTCAGAAGACGTTCTCAATGCGGTTGCAATCGAGATCACGGAAACGTCCTTCACCGAGGCGATTGCCACATCGTCTGCGGATGCTGACACGGGAATTATTGACGGCGAACCACTGACCGAGACGGGTAAGCAGCGACGAGCGCGCAAAACCCGCCCCACGCTGCCGGCATGGGACAACATCGTCTAACTGCCAGTGGCGAGCTCGATCAGCGGAATATTCATTTCGATATCTGACAACGCTCCGTGTTGCCCGATCATTCGTTGTGGGGCAGTATTCGTTTCCCGTCCGTCGTAGAAGACAACGTTCTCCCGCGTGATGACGAAAAGGTCGCCCATGCGTTCTGAATTGATATCGGAGACCTTGCCGAGCAAGCTCTGTTCCATCACCTGCCCGCGGGTAAGAACGTGGGCAACCTGCGAGTACGCCTCTTGCCATGCCGAGAGAACTACCTCGATATCCGCTGCTGGCTCGAGGTAGAGCTGGAGGCACCGCGGTTCACCGCCGACATGGGCGACGCCCTGGGTCAGTGCGCCGGCGCCAAAAACGATCTGCTCAGCAGAATGAACGTCAAGTACTCCGTGATCGGCGGTGACGACTACCGATACGTCGGAGGGCAGGCTCGCCCTCAAGTCTCGAAGTTCGGCATCAAGCAGCTCAAGCTGTTCGGTCCATTTCGATGACGCAACTCCAAATTTGTGCGCAGCGCTATCAAGTTCGGACGCGTAAACGAGAACCAAACGACCCGGTGTGCGTGCAACCACTGCGGCCTTCTCGAAGCGCTCCGCAAGACTTTCAGCTGGAACGTACTCAGCGCCTCGGTAAACAGTGCGGGTCAGCGCTGAGTCAGCAAATTTCGCGCGCCCAACCACGAAAACTCGAGCTGCGCCAGTTGCCTGCTGAGCGAGTGTTCGGGAGCGCATCCAATCAGGCGGAGCCAGGTCGAGCTCGGTCAATTGATTCACGATTGCGCCAGAAACTGGGTTCAGTACGCGATATCCGACAACACCGTGCTGTCCAGGTGTCTCCCCCGTCATCAGACTCACTAACGCACAGGCGGTAGTCGACGGAAATACAGTTCGCAGAACTCTCCTACGGTTTCGCGTTCCGAGAAGAAATCGAGCATGGCCTCGCGCAGCCGTCAAGTTTTCATCGCCAAGTCCATCAACAAGCACGAGCACGGCCGATGTCGCACCTCTCAGCTCCAGCGAATTTTTGAAGCTCTCCACACCGATACTCGCCAAGAGACTTGGCACCACGTCGGTGAGGCTGCCGGCGTAATCCTTGCCGGTCGGTAGCATGAAGGTCATCCCTGCCAGTCTGACACAGGCGTTTCGCGCCCGAGCGGGAACGGAATTCGAAGCAACAAAAAGAGCGGAACAGGTCATGGCCCAGACGACGGATCCAACGTCTCCTGCCGAACGAATTGACGATATCGACGTTGCTGCCGAAATGCAGCAATCGTTCTTGGAATATGCCTATTCCGTGATCTATGCCCGGGCCCTTCCCGACGCCCGAGACGGACTAAAGCCAGTACAGCGCCGAATTCTCTTTCAGATGAGCGAGATGGGACTCCGACCGGACCGAGGTCACGTGAAGTCCGCACGCGTCGTGGGCGAGGTGATGGGCAAGCTCCACCCCCACGGTGATGCCTCAATTTACGACGCACTCGTTCGTCTGGCACAAGACTTCAACCTGCGACTGACACTTGTCGACGGTCACGGAAACTTTGGTTCACTGGACGACGGTCCTGCTGCGTCGCGCTACACGGAAGCACGCCTCACACCAGCTGCGCTGAGCATGACGGCAGATCTCGATGAAGACGTTGTCGATTTCGTACCGAACTACGACAACCAAATCATGCAACCGGAGGTGCTTCCGAGTGCGTATCCGAACCTGCTGGTAAATGGCACCACGGGAATTGCCGTCGGCATGGCGACAAATATGGCTCCCCACAATCTCATTGAAGTTGTCAGTGCCGCTCGGCACTTGCTGGAGAACCCCGAGGCTTCACTGGACGATCTCATGGCGTTCGTGCCCGGGCCAGATCTCCCTTCCGGCGGAATCATCATGGGATTGGACGGCATTAAGGATGCCTATGCAACGGGTCGCGGAAGCTTTCGCATGCGCGCCACGACCCAGATCGAGAACGTTTCCGCTCGTAAGGTAGGCATCGTTGTCACGGAGCTTCCCTACATGGTTGGCCCCGAAAAAGTCATTGACAAGATTAAAGACGGAGTCAACGCAAAGAAGATTACGGGCATTTCCAACGTTGTCGACCTCACCGATCGCCACCACGGACTCAAGCTCGTCATCGAAATCAAGAATGGCTTCGACCCCCAAGCTGTCTTGGAGACGCTGTATCGCCTCACCCCGCTCGAAGACACGTTCAGCATCAACAATGTTGCGCTCGTAAACGGAGGCCCGGAAACCCTCGGCCTTCGAGAGATGCTTGCTGTTTACGTCGACCATCGCAAAGAGGTTGTTTTCCGGCGCTCCACGTATCGGGTGACGAAACGAAAAGAGCGCTTGCACCTCGTTGAGGGACTTCTGATTGCCATCGTTGACATCGACAAGGTCATTCAACTCATTCGCAGTAGCGATGACGTCGACGCCGCTCGAACCGGACTGCGAACTACTTTTGCGCTGTCGGAGGCGCAGGCCGAATACATTCTCGAACTGCGGTTGCGCCGCCTCACCAAGTTCAGCCGGATCGAACTTGAGAAAGAAGCTGACTCACTGAAGTCGGAGATTCGCGAACTTGAAGAGATTCTGGCGAATCCTGGTCGGCTTGTCGGTGTCGTTTCCAGCGAGCTCGAGGCGACTTCCCAATTGCTGGGAACGCCTCGCAAGACCGTGTTGAGCACATCAACGGTAGATGTCGCGGCCCGAGTTGCGTCCAAGTCGGCGTCGGAGACCCCTTCCTCGCTGCAAATAGCGGACACGCCGTCGCTGGTTGCCATGAGTGCAACGCAGCGACTCGTGCGCATCGACCTTGCGGCTGAAGACGATGCCGTGACCGTCAGTCCGCATCGCTCCGCCCATGATGCCATTTCAAGTTCTGTCGCGGGATCACGCCGACAGCCAGTTGGTGCCGTGACAAGCCATGGGCGCCTCATTCACATTTCACCGGAGGCCCTTCCGGGCGTTCCGGCTGGGGCTGTGACTCTGAATGCCGGAGTCAACGCCAAGGACTACGTGGACCTTGAGCCCGGCGAACATCTGTGTTTCCTGACGCCAATTACCGGAGATGCAACGATTGCCCTCGGAACCCGCGAGGGCGTCGTCAAACGAATCGCTGTGGAGGCTCTTCCTGCAAAATCAGGTACAAGCATCATTGCCCTGAAAGACGGCGACAACGTCATCGGAGGTGGCATTGCGCCAGACAATCGAGACCTTGTTTTCGTGACGTCCGACGCGCAATTGCTCCGGTTCTCGGCTGCCTCCGTGCGACCACAAGGCGCAACCGCCGGCGGAATGACCGGAGTAAACCTCTCCGATGACTCGCTCGTCGTCTTCTTTGGCCCGTCGGGCGCTGAAGACAATGTGGTCACCGTGAGCGCGAGTCTTTCTACGCTCGTGGGAACAGATGCAGGTCGCGTCAAGGTTTCTCCCGTGTCGTCATTCCCTTCCAAAGGACGCGCCACCGGTGGCGTTCGCGCGCAGACGTTGCTCAAGGGCGAAGACGCAGTTGCACTTGCATGGGTCGGAAATGGAACGCCTCGTGCAAACGGCCTGGACGGATCGCCCCGCGACTTGCCGGAAGTTAACGCCAAGCGTGACGCGTCCGGCGAGAAGGTAACAGCGGAACTGTCGTTCCTCGGTAACGACCAGCTCGACTAGACGTCGATGCGCTCTCGGCTCAACTGAGATGAGCCCGCAATGATGAAGTCTCGGCGCGGGCCGACTTCATTGCCCATCAGGAGCTCGAACACCTTCGACGCCGCCTCCGCATCCTCTACCCGCACGCGTCGCAGTGCGCGCTGAGAGCGGTCCATGGTGGTCAACGCAAGTTGATCGGCATCCATCTCGCCGAGGCCCTTATAACGCTGAATGGGTTCCTGGTAGCGGCGGCCCGATTTCTCCACGGCGGCTAACGTCTCGTGAAGCTGCTGTTCCGAGTACGTGTAAACCGTCTCGTTCGGTTTCGAACCCGGGTTCACGATGATTACTCGGTGAAGTGGAGGGACAGCGGCAAAGACACGGCCATCCTCAATCAAGGGTCGCATGTACCTGAAAAACAGAGTCAGAAGGAGCGTTCGAATATGCGCACCATCGACGTCCGCGTCGCTCATCAAGATCACCTTGCCGTAACGCGCCGACGAGAGGTCGAAGTTTTCAAAGCTGCGACCATTTCCCGCGCCCGCACCGATTACTTGAATAATTGAGGCGCACTCGGTGTTGTGCAACATGTCCGAGACACTGGCCTTCTGCACGTTCAAAATCTTTCCACGAATCGGCAGCAAGGCCTGATACTCGCTGTTTCGAGCGAGCTTCGCCGTGCCCAGCGCGGAGTCACCCTCCACGATAAACAGCTCCGAGTTTGCAACTTCATTGCTTCGGCAGTCCACGAGTTTGGCGGGAAGGCTCGACGATTCCAACGCGCTCTTGCGCCGCTGCGTCTCCTTCAGGGTTCGCGCCGAAATGCGACCCTTCATTTCAGAAACAACCTTTTCGAGCAGCAGCGCGCTCTGGGCCTTGTCATCCCGCTTGCCGGATGTCAGTCTCTCCGTCAGCGCCTTCGTCACCACATTGGTCACAATCTGCTTGACCGCTGGCGTGCCGAGAACTTCTTTCGTCTGGCCTTCAAACTGGGGCTCCGGCAGGCGCACGGTGACCACCGCAGTCAAACCAGTGACAATGTCATCCTTCTCGAGCTTGTCGTTTCCGGCCTTGAGTCGACGCGCATTGGCCTCGACCTGGGTGCGAAGCACCTTGAGCAGCGCCTGCTCAAAACCGCTCTGGTGAGTTCCACCCTTTGGCGTCGCGATGATGTTCACAAACGAGTGGATGCTCGTGTCATATCCCGTGCCCCATCGCACGGCGATATCAACCGAACACGTGCGCTCAACTTCTTGTGGTGACATGTTGCCGTCTTCGCCGAGAACGGGCACCGTCTCCGTGAACGTGCCCTCGCCGTTCAATCGCCAGATGCTGGTGACCGGGGCGTCCGGGGAGAGGAATTCGACAAACTCGCTGATTCCACCTTGGAACGCAAAGACTTCGGTTATCGGGTCTGCTGTGCGCGCATCCGTAATCTGCACTACCAAGCCCGGCACCAGAAAAGCCGTCTGCCGAGCTCGCGACGTCAATTCTTCAAGCAGGAACGCAGCCCCAGGAGTGAAGATCTGCGAGTCCGCCCAGTAGCGCACACGAGTTCCCGTGACGCCCTTGCCAACCTTGCCGACCTTGCGAAGTTCACTGCTGTCTTTGAACGGCGTGAACGGGGATTCAGGTGAGCGCCCGTTCGCATCATCGAAGATTCCTGGTTCTCCACGATGAAATGACATCGCCCACGTGGCTCCATCACGATCGACCTCGACATCGAGCCGTGATGACAATGCGTTGACGACCGAAGCACCTACACCGTGCAGACCACCGGAGGCAGCGTAAGAACCCGAGCCAAACTTTCCACCGGCGTGCAACTTGGTGAAGACCACTTCGACGCCCGACAATCCGGTCTTGGGTTCGATATCAACCGGAATTCCGCGTGCTGTGTCTTGAACTTCGACGCTGCCATCATCATGCAGAACAATCTCGATGGTTGAGCCAAAGCCGCCAAGCGCCTCGTCGACCGAGTTATCGATGATCTCCCACAAACAATGCATGAGACCGCGCGAGTCGGTTGACCCGATGTACATTCCGGGACGCTTTCGAACCGCCTCAAGACCTTCGAGAACGGAAAGATGGCGGGCCGAATACTCGGTCGACAATGAGTCTCCTTGTTTGTGTTGCAAAATTTGGGCGATGTGCCGCGCGAGTTACGAACTGTAGCCGCAAGGCATCAGCGTACTTGTGTGCCCTGCGAGAAGTCGTTCGCACCGCCGACCACCCGAATTGCTACGCGCACAGCGAAATGCGGGAGAAGTAGCCCTCGAGTGTGGGTCGTTCGTGGTTACATACAAGTAGTGGTTCACCACACGCGACGAGGGAGAATGCCATGACAACGTCTACTACCGAGACGGAAACTGAACCGGTCTACGAGTTGACGTCCCTCGACCGTTGCGACAGCTGTGGTGCACAGGCGTACATGCGTGCGACGCTGGCCAATGGCAGTGCGCTTCTCTTCTGCGCCCACCACGGAAACAAGCACCGCGAGAAGCTCTCCGGCATGGGCGTGACGTGGCACGACGAAAGTCACCGACTCACCGCACCTCGTAGCTAGTCATTCAAGCCTTCGCACCGTGACTGAGCTCGTCCGACGGCTGATCGTCGATGTAGCTCGTTTCGAACAGCATGCTCGCGAAGTTGCGAATCAAGCCATCAGCAACGGAGCGAGTGCCGAATCGTTGTGCGCGGATGTTCGCGCCAACGCCTACGGACACTCACTCGACATCGTGGAGCCGGTATTCACGATGAGTGGCTTCAGGCATTTCTTGACTGACGAGGGATGCGCATCCGCCGCCCATGAAGAGGAACACATCGTTATTGATGCAGAGCTTCTTTACGGTTTCGCCCGCGACGACAACGGCCACAGCCTGGACGGCTTTACGAGATTTGTGGGAGAGGTGGTCAATGTCAAGCGAGTTCCCGCGGGCCAACGGATTTCCTACGGATACACCTACTCAACCGCGACCGAATCAACCGTCGCGCTCATCGGGTTGGGATATGCCGACGGCGTGGCTCGACGTGCATCCAGCGTCGCCCCAATTCGCATCGGCGAACACGACGGCACGATTGCTGGACGAATCGCGATGGATCAGTTTGTTGTCGACATGGGCGACGCGTCCGTTCGCATCGGCGACGAGGCCATTATCTGGGGTTCCGCGGCGCTCGGGCATCCCACGATTTCAAACCTTTCGGCGCTGACGGGCATCCCGCCCCTGGCGTTGACGTCGCTTGTCGGATACCGGGTTCATCGAGAATCGAGCCAGGCATGACCACGCCACTCATCTCGATAAGCCACGCCAACCTGAGACACAATGTTGCGACGTTGGCGTCACGAGTCGCTCCCAGCGAGGTCATGATGGCCGTCAAGACGAACGCCTACGGCCACGGACTTGTCGAGGTGTGCCAGACAGCTCTGGAGGCCGGCGCTACGAGCTTCGCGGTGCTCGAGATTGCTGCAGCAATCGACTTGCGTAACGCCGGAATCTCCGCCCCACTCTTCGCCTGGCTTTTTGGCGACGATGAAATTCCCGCCGGGATTGATCATCAGGTAGACCTCGGCATTTCGCGCCGCGAACAGCTTTCAATCGCGGGTGCCTACGGCAAGCCCACAAATCCCGCGATTGTTCACCTCAAGATCGACACGGGGCTCACACGCAATGGTGCCACGGTCAATCAATGGCCTTCGCTGTGCGAAGAAGCAGCCCGCCTCGAGAAAATCGGAAACATTAGGGTCGTCGGAGTTTGGACTCACCTCGCCGACGCCACTCCGCAAGATGACGAAGACGCACTGGAACTTTTTCGCGCCGCGGTCGACATCGCGCGGCAGGCAGGTCTGACTCCGTCAATTCTGCACGCGGGTGCAAGCTCGGCCGGGCTCCGTTCTGATGCAAGTCGACTAGATGCTGTGCGATTCGGTATCGCCGCGTACGGCGTTTCTCCGTTCGATTCACCAACAGCCAACGACCTTGGACTGCGTCCGGTAATGACCGTCTCGGCGCCCGTGACGCACGTCACTGCCGACCACGCCCTCGTCGGCATCGGCTTCGGTCACGGCATTCTTACTGGCGATAATGACGAACGTTTTGTTCGCATCGGAAGTGACACCTATCGAGTGACCGACATCGGCGTTGATTCGATGAGAATCGTTCCCTTCGAGAATTCGCCGTGGCCAGTTTTGCTGGGTGCACGGGCGATCATTTTCGGCGATGGCGGACCATCGGCCGAGCAACTTGGGGCCTGGTGCGGGACCATCGGCGACGAGGTCGTGACGAGTGTGTCACCTCACATTCGACGCACGCACAACTAGGGCTACAGTCGCGCAAGCACCGCCGCTCGAGACTTCGCGGCAAAGGCGTCAACTTCTGCCAGGGAGTCCGTAGGCGGAATCGTCCAGTTCGGAACGGTGCGACGGATAGCGCTCAGAATGAGATGGTCGGCCAGAACGGGATTCATTGGCAAGAGCGAACCGTGCATGTTCGTGCCGATGGATGAACCCATCACGACACCCTCCCAGCGATCAGACTTTGCGGCGCGAGGGTCACTTCCCGTTCCGTGCGTTACTCGACCGAAATGTGCGAGTCCACCATCAGAAACAAGTGCCGAGTGATTCTCAAAACCGGTGACAATCCCCCATTGAGTGTCAATTGCGATTTCGCCGACAACGCGAGAGGAAAGCAACTGCGTCTCCGTGGGGAAAACTCCCGCACCAGGTTCCCAGTCGCCCGAGGCGAATTGAATGCGTTCGCCCAAGCCGAACCACCCCGCAGAAATCGCGAGAAACGGAACCCCGCTGTCCCTCAATGTCTTGAGCTGCGACGAATGCCGAACCAATTCCGGCAACACAAGCAAAAGTTCCGCCGTCGGGCCGCTTCCAATATGAACAAGGTCGACACCAGTAGGAATCTTCTCGCCTCGACCAAGAACCGACGTTTCCACGTCGAGTCCAAAAGCTGCGGCTCTGTGCCGCAGTGCAGTGACGTTTCCAACGTCGCCGTTGATGCCCAACTCGTTCGGAAACAAGTGCAAAACGTGCAAGGAGGTCACTGGTTGCCTCCCTCGAGTTCAAGAAAACCGAGGTGCTTTCGAATGCTCATCATGAGCTCGTAATTCACGAGCATCACCTTAACGCCGCTCGTCGGCCTAGGGAGCGCCAGGAACCACGCAACTGCCTTGTCTGGATCAGGCTCAACGCGACGAACTTCAAGCCCCTCGTATGCCCAGCGAGTGGCAATCTGCCACGCCTTTGTCCCCGTGATGATGTCGGCGTCGCCCAAATTCGAGAAGTCAATGCCGTAGATCCACGACGGATCTGGCGTCCCCTCATCCACAGCGACGAGAAGTTGTTCGGGCTTTCCCGGCAGAGCATCCAGGTTCATTTGCAGGCTCGGCGGGTTCTTCATCATGATGATTTCGATGTCTTCGCCATTCACGGTGATGACCTCGCCGCGCCCATAAATCGTTTGCATCGCGGCCAAGCCTTGACGCGCGGAATCGTCGTTGAATCGGCGACCGAGTACGACGCGAGCGGCACCAATCGCTCCGGCTGCGTCCACTGCGTAGTGCAAGCCGCGAGCGGGCAGCGGAAACTCAGAAGATTCTTTGCCGATGCGAATGCGTGCCGACCGTTCGGAGTGTGCGACGACCTCGGAGCCCACGACTGGACGTGCGACCCGCTTGGAATCGTCCTGCTGAATGACATTGGCCAGCCCGTGTGGCGCACTGGCCAAAAGTGCTGGTTCAACACCGAACCACGAGACGTTCTTGGTCGACGCAAAACGGGTTCCCACTTCACGCAGACTGTCGTCATCCGCGTTCAAGATCACATTAGCTTTCGTTGAGTGAACCAGTGTCGCGAGCATCTGCGCGACTCGGGCAGGTTCGTAGAACCGATTGAGCTGGTCGACCTGCACATTAACAATCAGCGTCGTGGTCGGCGCGAGACGAGCTGACAGCCCAACGGAATAGGCCTCATCTACCTCGAGTACGGCAACATCGGCGTGCACAGCCCCGTCAAGACCGACTTCCGACAACAGTGCGGACGCAATCCCCTGCGGCAAGTTTCCGCCCGACGGGTTGGTGAAGACATCCAGTCCGTGGGCACGAAGGATACGCGCGAGCATGTTCGTCGTCGTTGACTTGCCATTCGACCCAGAGACGAAAATGATTCCGTCCGTGACGGTCTGAAAGGCATGCTCCAGAAACTGAGGGGCAATCAGCAAGGCAGCGTTGCCCGGCATCGCTGACCCACCGCCGCGCAGGCGCGTGAGCCATCGAACTGCACGACCGACTACGACTGCCAGTGCGATGCGCACGAGTCAGGCCTACTCGAGATAGTCGCGGAGCGACTGAGATCGCGACGGGTGGCGCAACTTCGCCATGGTCTTTGACTCGATTTGCCGAATCCGCTCGCGTGTCACGCCGAACGTGTCACCAATCTGGTCGAGCGTCTTGGGAATTCCGTCACCCAGGCCAAAGCGCATACGAATCACGCCCGCCTCTCGCTCCGACAATGAGTCGAGAAGGGACTCCAATTGACGCTGCAACATCGTGAATCCGACCGCGTCGGCGGGAACAACGGCCTCAGTGTCTTCGATGAGGTCACCGAACTCACTGTCGCCGTCTTCACCGAGTGGTGTGTGCAATGAGATTGGCTCACGGCCATACTTCTGCACTTCGACGACCTTTTCGGGTGTCATATCGAGCTCGCGTGAGAGCTCTTCGGGCGTGGGTTCACGACCGAGGTCTTGAAGCATCTGGCGTTGCACACGGGCGAGCTTGTTGATGACCTCCACCATGTGCACCGGAATGCGGATTGTTCGAGCCTGATCGGCCATTGCGCGGGTGATTGCCTGACGAATCCACCAGGTTGCGTATGTGGAGAACTTGAAGCCCTTTGTGTAGTCGAACTTTTCAACAGCACGGATCAGACCCAAGTTTCCTTCTTGGATGAGGTCGAGGAACTGCATCCCACGTCCGGTGTAACGCTTGGCGAGCGACACCACGAGTCGGAGGTTGGCACCAAGCAGGTGGCTCTTAGCGCGCTGGCCATCTCGTGCGACCCACTTGAGTTCACGTTCGAGCTGCTTCGGGACGCTCTTGGTAGATGCGAGTTTGTCTTCAGCGAAGAGGCCTGCCTCAATGCGCATGGCGAGCTCAACCTCTTCGGCCGCATTGAGCAGAGGTACTTTACCGATTTGCTTGAGGTAATCCTTGACCGGGTCTGCCGTCGCTCCGGTTATCGCGGTCGAGAAGACAGGGATGTCGTCTTCTTCATCGCCCTGCTTGATGACAATCGCTCCGGTCGGAAGCGGCTCGTCTTTGAAGCCCTTGTCAGAATCGTCGTCGTCAGCCTCATCTACTTCAGCTTCGTCGTCATCTGCAACGATCTTGTCGTCGATGATGACGACCGCCTCGATGATGTCTTCGACGACAACGTCTCCGTCGAGCTCGTCTTCAAGAACGTCTTCGAGGTCAACGTCAATTTCTACATCTGTGTCGGTCGCGACGGATGCCTTCGCCCCGCGACCCTTGCGCGCGGGTGCGGCTGGAGCCGCTTTCGCGACGGGTGCCTTTGCTCCCGCCTTGCCTACCGGAGCCTTCGCTGTCGTCGCTTTGGCCGCTGGTGTTTTGGTTGCCGGCGTTTTCGCCGCGGTTACCTTCGAGGCCGGAGTCTTGGTGGCCGGAGCCTTCGCAGCAGGAGCTTTCGCAGCAGGAGCTTTCGCAGCTGGTGCTTTCGCAGCTGGTGCTTTGGCAGCAGGAGCCTTCACAGCAGGAGCCTTCACAGCCGGTGCTTTCGTCGCTGTCGTTTTTGCGGCAGGAGCCTTCGCGGCAGGAGCCTTCTTTACAGGCTTTACTGCAGCTTCAACGCTCTTCTCTTCTTTGGGTTTTCTGCCAATTCCGAAGAAAGCCAAGTCGCACCTCGTTCACCTAGGTCACCTTCATCACATGCCCCGAAGCGGCATAGTGAGGACCCATGTCAAGTCCTCACGAAGA